>CAKSHB010000004.1 GCA_934456295.1 uncultured Clostridia bacterium
CTTTTTTCGTTTTTTTCTTCTTTTTTTCTTTCCCCCTCTCCTCCGACTCCTTTTTTGACTATTTTTACGGGGCTTTGTTCCTCCGCAAAGCCCCGCTTTTGTGCATTTTTTTGGTTTGTCGGTTTGTTTATTTTTCAAACTTGGTTTTATAAATCGTCAAAAGCGCTCTTCCGCCGGTTCCGTCCATAACGTCATATTGCGGAGATGAGCCGTATGCCGTCTGTACCAAAAGCGGCGTATCAAGCGCCCTGCTCAGCATAAGCGCAACATTATTTCTTACGGCAAATTCTTCCGTTTCAAATATCAGCTCGTCTGCCAGTTTTATTTCCGAAGCAATTTTCATATATCCGTCGGGATAGCCTCCGTACTGCTCGCCCTTCACCTCATATCCGAGCATACGCAAAATTGTCGCCACAGCCTGCTCATACGTTATATAATCATCAGCGCCAAAGGTTCCGTCACCGTTGCCCTTCATAAGATTAAGCTGCTGTGCCGCCGTAATATACCCCGACGCCCAATGCTCCTCGCCGACATCGCAAAAATCCGTTTTTGCTTTCTCAAGCCCCGTCAGCCCCATGCACGAAACCGCAAGTTTTGCCATTTCGCCGCGTGTCATCTTTTTTGTCGCGTCATACAGCCCGTCCTCATTTTTTGTGACAATTCCCAGCTGCGCAAGACGGTCAAAAGCCGCCCTCTGTTCGATTGCGTGCGGATTTGCCGTACCGCCGGACACACCGGTCATATATACTACATGAACTTCTTTTTTATTTTCGCGCTCCGATTTCAGCACAAAAAAGTCAGCCCTGTCCGCTCTGCCCTCCGCCAGCTTTTCCGCCATTTTGCCGTCAATCTCTCCAAACTGCGTATCACTGTCAATAACATACACACATTCATCAATAACAGGGTCCCATGTATAAGTGCTGTAATTCTTAAACGTGATGTCCCCGTTTTCCGATTTTACAACATCATACACCCTGATTTGCATATAGCAATAGTTTTCGTCATCGTAATATTCCTCTGCGGTTTTCGCAAAGCACGCTCCCGTACACATCTGAAAAACCAGAACCAGAACCGTTGTTATGCAAATTATCTTCTTACTCATGCAAATCACCAATCCTTTCTGTTTTAACAGCCTTCGGATAACATTAAAGCAGATACAACCATGGTTTATCTTGATAATAATATACCATATTTTATCTCTTTTTCCAATAGTTTTTGTTGATTTTTCTTATTTTTCCATTTTTGCCGCTTTCACATGCTCTTTTTATTCTTCGCCCTCTGTCTTATCCTCACTCTCGTTATCTGCGTTTGTACTTTCCTCCGCACCGCCGATTTTCTTCTTTATTTTAACTTTAACCCTGTGTATGAGCAAAGCGCCCGTACCGCACAGCAGCAATATCGCAATTATCATAACAACAATTCCGGCATAACTGCGTTTTGCTTCATATAAATTAAATTTGCCGGCAGATGTGTCAAATTCGATATAGCTTCCGAATTTTTTCGTATCAACTCTCTCAACCTTGCCGTCATGTTCTATATAAATGTCAACATTTTTATCCGACAGAGGCAGATACCGCACAGTATGCTTTGCTGCATATGTGCCCTCAATCTCTACGCTGTATGCGTCATATACCTTTGTTCCGTGCAGCGCCTCATCTTTCGACTTGCGCTCCGCCGCCTTCACGCTTGCGCCGTCATCAAACGCACCGCACACAAGCAAAACCGGCTTGCCGTTTTCTCTGCAAAGCTCCGACTCTATAAGGTCTATATCTCTGTAGTACTCCGCAGTAATTGTTGCGTCATATGTCGCCTCATCAAAATTGTAATAGCTCCATTTTCCGTAATACCCTGCCTTTTCCGGCACCTTCGGTATTTTTTCCTCGCCTATCGCCTCTTTATATTGGAAGCTTACCGTGCCGACCTCTTTATCATCTGCAATAAACACAAGCTTAAAGTCCACATCTGTGCCGAAACCCGATTTTACAAAACCGACAAAACCACCGATATCCGTCTGCTCAGCCTCGCCGCCATAGCTTATGTCATCTATGCCTCCGAGAGTATCGCTTACAAACTTGTTGCCGACAAATCCCGAACGGTCGGCTTTTCCGGCAATACTGCCGGCATATTCCTCATGTCCGAGCACTTCGGCGAGCGCATAGCACCCCATAACCGACGACCCCTCGCCCACAATTCCACCGACATAGTTTTTGCCCGACAAACTGCATTTTGACGCGGAATTTCTTACGGCAGATTCCGCTTTGCCCGCAATTCCGCCGATATAATCACCGTCATCGGCAGAAATATCTCCGTAGTTTTCGCAGGATATAACGCTGCCCAAATCCATTCTTCCCACAATTCCGCCGCCGTAGTTCTTCTTTGTCGCAACGGACTCGTTGTTTTTGCAGCGGCGAACCACGCATTTTGTTCTGTATGTGAAATTCAGCGACTTTTCGCCGTTCTTTTTCACATCGTCCTCAGGGTCAAAATCATACTCAACAGCCATTGAGCCGACTATGCCGCCGACATTCAAATCGCCGTACACTTTTCCGTTATTTACCGACAATTCAATCTTGCCCCTGGTATCTCCGACTGTGTCCGTGTCGGAAATATCCTCAACAAAACCGTCCTCGTCCGCCTTTATTTTGTCATTATATGTGTCGGTCATAATGCTTGTCAGTGAGTCTATCTCATCGCTCAAATCGTCAAGCTCGTCTGACAGCTTATTTTTCTTGTCCTTCAGAATATCACGCAGCGACGAAAATTCATCGCGCACACCGCGCATATGGTCAAAGAAATCGTCAAAGTCACTGCCGAATATTTCCGAGGCAACGGGCATTTTAAACGAATCGCCCGACGAAAGTCTGTCGGTTATGCCCGAAAGCTCCTTCATCGCCCCCGAAAGGTCTCTCGCACCGCCGCTTATGGAGTCAAGCCCGTTCTGCAATTCATCCACGGCGCTTTTTACATCATCGGATACGCCCGTCAGCTCGTCAACCGCTCTGTCCAGCGCATCTACGGCGCGCCTCAGCGAATAAAACGCGTCCGACAAATCATCAAACCCTCTTGAAAGTATGCGCAGCGCCGCCCTTATTGCATATATATCAAAGTTTTCGGAAATTACCAGAAACGCGTCGCCTATCGACGATATCGCATTTGCTATCTCCTTATAGCGCTTTGCCAGCGCCTTCAGATTTTCAATCGTTTCCGTTATGTTTCCTTTTATATATCCGCTGTTTTTAAGCTCCTCAAGTTCTTTTACAATATCTTCAATCGATGAGCCTGCGTTGCCGAAACCGTTTCTGATTTCATCAAGGCTGCTCCATATTTCCTTAAAGCTGTTCTTTATATCGTTCTTCTTTTTGAGCGCTTCCGAAAGCGCCCCGATTGCGTCCTGAAGCTTTTTCATTCCGTCCTCGATATCGCCCACAGCCTCCTCAAGTATGCCGAGAGCCGACGAAATTTTTGCTGATGCCTGTTCAAGGCGTGCGGTCGCATTGTGCAGATTGTCGTTTATATCATCTGCCTCCTCCGACGCACGCTTAAGCGCGTCAACCACCTTTTTCATATAGTCGCCGCTCTTCTTTATCGAATCGGTGCCGTCGGCGAGCTTATCCGTCGCCGAACTAATCGTATCAAGCACGCCCGACATATCATCAATCGCATCATGCAGTTTGTCGGAAAATTTATTAACCTCATCTGCGGCGTCATCGGCGTATTTTTTCAAATCATCGCTCAAAAGCTCCGCCGAATCGGACGCATTTCCAACCTTTGTATCAATTCTGTCAAAGCTGTCGCTCAAATCGTCTCCGTCAAACACACTTCCGCCGTCAATTATATCCTGTATTCTCGAAAAAACATCGTTGATTTTCTCGAGCATATCCTTTGTGTACTCAAGCAGGACATACGGCTCCGCCTGACCGGCAATTCCGCCGATATCCTTTCTGCCGTTGACCGTGCCGTAGTTTTCACAGCCCGACACATACCCTGCCTGTCTGCCGCATATGCCGCCCGTGTTATATCCCACGGATTTATAACCGACATCGCCGCGGTTTACGCAGTTTATTATTCTTCCTTTTGAATATCCGCATATGCCGCCCGTATCGGTACTTGCATCAATATTCTCCGTTGTTCTGATGTTTGTCAGATCCAAATCGAGGTCCTGTATGCTTTTTTCGGTTTCGGTGTTTACTTTGTTCACACCGCCCGTATTTTCACAGTTATAAATAACGCCCTCGCTGCGGCCTGCGATACCGCCAGTAAAGCTGTTGCCCGTAACGTCCGCGTCACTGCGGCTGCTTTCCACTCTTCCGCTCTCCGTCAGTGTGCCGCATATGCCGCCGATTTCGTCGCCTCCCGAAATGCTTCCCGTAAAGCTGCAATTTGTTATCGTTCCGCTGTTTTCGCCGCATATGCCGCCGATATGCTGCTTTGTGCCCTGCGGCGCAATATTTCCCGAAACGTTTAGGTTTTTCACCGTTGCTCCTTTTTGTATGTATCTGAAAAGACCGAGATATGAACCTTTCGAGCTTATGTTTACACTCGAAATTGTATATCCGTTTCCGTCAAAAACTCCGCCGAAGGTCGGAATGGGCGAAAATGTTTTGTCCGACAAGTCTATGTTGTCCGTCAGCACAACGGTTTTGCCTCTTGACCATGTATCCGACTTGCAGTTCTTTACAAGATTAAAGAAATCCTCCGCATTCGATACCGTGACAGTGTTTCCGTCCGCAATGACCGCCGCAGGGCAGAGCGACGTCAAAAGTATTATCGCGGCAAGCGCTGCCGCCGCAGCTTTATTTATCCGTTTCATCGCTTTTTTCATTGCTGTTTTCACCGCCCTTTCCATCAGCGTCTGCCTCCGTTTTTCCGGAAATATTGTTTACATGCACTATTGCGTCCATATCGCCGCGGACAAGTCCATGAATTTCCGCATCAACATATCCGCTTATACGTCCGCGCACGCGTCCGTTTACAATAAAGCGTCCCGTTTCCTTTTTAACCAAATCGGGCTTATTTATTTTAACTCCCGTTTTTTCAACAATTATGTCGCCCAGAAGCAATATCTCCGGCAATACAAACATTACAAGAAACATTGATATGAGCGTACCGCGGCAAAGCGTGGTTCCTATCGAAACTATCGACGGTTCCGTTGACAGCTTGCTTATAAGGAAGCCTGCCGCCGCAAGAATACTGCCCGATGTGAGCACCGTCGGAAACGCAAAGTTCAGCGCGCCGCGTATCGCCTCTTTTATGGGCATCTGTTTTTTCAGCTCCATGTAACGGCTCGAAATAACTATCGCGTAGTCAATATTTGCGCCCATCTGTATGGAGCTTACGATAAGATAGCTCAGGAAGAATATATTCGTTCCCGTAAGCGCCGATACGGAAAAGTTCATCCATACGCTGCCCTGTATAACAAGTATGAGCAAAACAGGCAGTCCGGCATTTTTAAACGTGAAGAACAGAATTATGATTACGAACAGCAGCGACAGCACCGAAACAATGATATTATCCGTTGCAAACGAGCTTGCAAGGTCTTTGCAGCTTGTCGAATCGCCGACCACAAGTGCGTCATCATAATATTTTGCAATTACCGAATGGAGCGTATCTATAAACGCAAACGTTTCATTGCCCTCAATCGGCAGGTTGAGATATACGAGCATACGCGAATAGTTCTCGCCGGCAAGCTGCTTTCTCGCCGTTTCAAGCTGTATGTGCATATCGTCAAGATCCTTTGCCATGTCATCATCAAAATGAACATATCCGTCGGTTTTCAAATCATACACAAATGTGAACATGTCGATTATAGGTACGCCGAAATCGTTCATATTTGTCATGAGCCGGCTGTAGTCCTCTTTGTCCGCCGCATACAGCGAATACAAAAGCTTTGTCGTATCAATATCTATATCCATAAGCTCCGAGAACCGGCGCGGTGTAAGCTTGTCTGTCAGCACGTAGCCATCCTTTGCCTCAACGCTCGAAAGAGCCGTTATGGAATCGACCTCTTTATATTGGCCCAGTTCTGCGGCAAGCTGTTTTTCTCTGTCATAATCTCCCGCAGGGACAATAATCGCCGCAAGATTTTTTGTGCCGAAATACTGCTCTATTGTTTCCTTTGCTATCTGCGTTTCGTTTTTCCTGCTCGTTTCGGAGGAATTTGCATTATACGTATACAGGCAGTTTGATGAAAGGAAATATGCTATAACAAGCACAACGCCGAAAATCGGCGGCACAATAATTCTGAGCTTATGAACTACATTGCCGAGTCCCGATATGTCGGGGAGCAGGCTCTTATGATGCGTTTTGTCGATATATTTGCCGAACATCATCAGCAGACACGGCATAACCGTAAACACGCACAAAAGGCTGAAGAAAATCGATTTTATCAGGCACATGCCCATATCAAAGCCGATTTTAAACTGCATAAACATGAGCGCCATAAGTCCCGAAATCGTCGTCAGCGAGCTTGACATTATTTCCGGTATCGACTTTGACAGTGCAGCTATTACCGAATCGCGTATATCATATGTTTCTCTTTCCTCGCTGTAGTGATGTATCAGTATGATTGCATAGTCAATCGACAGCGCAAGCTGTAAAACCGATGTGACCGAGTTTGATACAAACGAAATTTCATCAAAAATAAAGTTTGTGCCCTTATTCAGTATCGCTCCGAAAATAAACGTCAGAAGCAATACCGGCACCTCCATGTATGTGCGCGAGGTTAAAAGCAGCACAGCCACAATAATTACCGCCGCAACACCGAGCACAACCGTCATCTCGTCCTCGAGCGTATCCGAATTATCCGCGTCGCTTTCCGATATGAAGGTGTCATAGTTTGCCAGAAGATTTCTTATCGCCTCATACCCCTGTGTGACAATTTCATTGCCCTTTGAGCCTTTGAGCGTTATGTCATACAGTGCGCATGCGTCCTTATAGTGTTCCTCCGTGTCATCAAACGTTACCATTTCAACCTGGGGAAGCTCTTTGAGCTGCTCACAGAGCGAGTCCGCCGTTTCGTATGTAATGTTTGCGACCATGACACGCGACGTCGAAAGCGTCACAAATTCGTCGTCCATGAGCGTAAGTCCTCTGCGCGTTTCGGTTTCCTGCGGCAGATACTGCGTTATATCCTCACACACATTCACCCATTTCTGCGATATGAGCGAAAATATAAACGCTCCGACATACAACAGCATTATAATATTTCTTTTGTCAACGATAAATGAGGCGACTTTTGTCATGAAATCGCCGCTGCCTTTATTTTTTGACACGCTATCAAATCCTTTACACTATTCAGAGCAGAGCCTGCGGCAGATTGCAGCCTGCTCATAGGTTATATTCCTGTCATTTTTATGTCTTTGTGCTATCTTTTGTATTTTGAGGCACAAAGCATAAAAAACAAATTCTGTATTCCGTCAACCATAAGCGCCGCTCCCATAAATGCCGTCATCACAAATATGCTCTCCATAGGACACAGCATAAGCGCCGCACCGAAGCAGAGAGTTGCAAGCGAGCTTATGAGAAGGAGCCACCATCTTTTCAGTCCGAACCGTCTTGCGTCAAACGATGACTGAATTTTCAGCGCGCCGCCTATCAGCAGATATACCCCCGCAATTATCGGCACAATTGATGCAACGCCCTCCGTCAGCACTATGAGCATAATTCCAATCAGTATTGATGCAATGCCCAGCGCAAGGTCAAACTGGAACGCTATTTTATATAAATCGCGCGAAAAATATCCGGCAATGCGCACAATGCCATATATTATGCATACTGCCCCGAGCACCCAGAAAAGCGCATACACGAAAAACTCCGGAAATGCAATCATACCGGCTCCGAGCAGGATAAGCAGCGCCGACAGCGCCGCATATGCAGTTTTAAATCCGTTACTGCTCCACATTTTTGTCAGCTCCTTTTTGCCGCATATTATACGGCTGTTTTATGTAAAAACCCATACAACAAAAAACCACTATTGCATTTTAATATATACGTCCGTTTTTTTCAATATACAAAACCGGCCCCATGTTTAATTTTTAAACACAGAGCCTAAAATGCCCTGTTTTTGGGCAAATCATGTCAGATGTCTGAATTTGCATTTTCTCGGTTTGTATTTTTCTCCAATGCATGCACCGCATGGCTTATGTCGCTGTCAAGCAGTATGCCGGTTTTATCTATAACCGACATAAAATCCTCCCTCATTCCGCCGTCAATCCATTTTTCAAGTATGCCGAAAAGTGCGCAGCCGTAAAAATCCGCAATAAACTGCTTATCCTCGCTGCGCAGCGTACTGTCTGCCGATTCTTTGTCCACAAATTCCGCCACAACGTCGTTAAGCACGCGCTTGAAATACTTCTCAAGCTGTGTGCGCTTGTCGGAATTGTAGAGATGAAAAATCGCCCTTTTGTTCTTTACCGCAAAATCCGCCGCACACAAAAGCCCTTCCTTCCATGAATGGTACGGCTTATGCTTTTCGACGATTTTATTTATTTCCTCCTGAAGAAGTTCGTCTACCAAATCGTATATGTCTTTAAAATTATAATAAAATGTATTCCTGTTAATGCCGCAGTCATCAACAATATCCTTGACCGTAATATCATCAAAGGACTTGCTGTTGAGCAGCCCGACAAACGAATTCATAATTGCCGTTTTTGTAAATTTGGGCACCCATTACCCCTCCGTTCGGTCATGTTGGTGAATATATGAAGCTTTTTTCTTCATATTATACTGTAAATACATATGCATCATGCTTTTCTCCATTACAGTATAACATGCTTTTTTTATTTTTGCAATCATTATTCTCTTGCCATACAGCCGTATTTGATGTATACTGTTCTTACATTTATAATATACGGAACGGAGATTTTTATGGATTTAACATCACTTGGCACAATAAAATATATAAAAGATAAATACGGCTTTAATATGAGCAAAGGTCTGGGGCAGAATTTTCTGCTCGACTCCGGAGCGCTTGAAGAAATTGCCTCTTCGGCAGAGCTTTCGTCCGAGTCGGGCGTACTTGAAATCGGTTCCGGCATAGGCGTTCTCACAAAAAGACTTGCGCAGTCGGCAAAAAAAGTTGTATCGATAGAAATTGACACACGGCTGCTCGATGTGCTTGACGAAACACTGGCAGAATATGACAATGTAAAAATTATCAGCGGCGATGTGATGAAAACAGACCTGCAAAAGCTTATTGCGGACGAATTCGGCGAATGCAATGAGGTTTCCGTTGCCGCAAATCTTCCCTATTATATTACCACTCCCATACTGACGCGCCTGCTTGAGGACAGCGGTCTTAATGTGAAAAATATTGTTGTCATGGTGCAAAAGGAGGTTGCACAGCGCCTGTGTGCAGAGCCGAAAACGAAAAACTACTCGGCGCTGTCGGTTCTCGTTGCATATCATGCCGATGCCGAAATTGCCGTACATGTGCCGGCATCATCTTTTGCGCCTCCGCCGAAGGTTGATTCGGCAGTTGTCCGGCTGAAAATGCGCACACAGCCGCCCGTAACACCTAAAAGCGAAAAAATCTTTTTCAAAACGGTGCGCGCCGCCTTCGGTCAGCGCCGAAAAACTCTCGTTAACGCTTTGTGCGGCTCCTCCGCCTTTCCGCTCACAAAAGAACGCTTTAAGCAAATCATATCGGAGCTTGGCTTGGGCGAAAATGTGCGCGGCGAAGAGCTCGGACTCGACCGGTTCTGCGCTTTGGCTGACGCTATATATGACGACATAAACCAATAATATAAAAAAACGATAATATAAAAAAAGCAATAACGCAAAAAATTTAAGCGGTCAGAAAAATCTGACCGCTTCGTCAAGCAGATATGACTGCTCAATTATAAAATCTCTCACATCTTTATTTCTTATCAGCACGCCGAAAACAAGCTTTACCGCATGCACAAATTCCGCCTCAAGTTCATTTTGCCCGAGCGCCCTCGCCAGCGGGCACATTGCCTTTGCGCGCGGATCAATTATAACGCGCAGCGGCTCATTTTCCTTCTTATACGGCGCCAGCGGAAAAATTCTGCACGACAGCGGGCGCATTTTCCGCTCACACCTGCCGCTGCACATAGCAATCGGCGCATATTTTCCTCCGCTGTATTCAAACTCCGATTTTTCAACACGCAGCCATTCGGGCATATTTTTATACATCACATCTTCGCCGCAGAACAGATACATTCCTGCGTCATCGCGCCCTCCGTCATCGCAGCATACGCCGCCGCAAAGCTGTCCGCAGTCAACACACAGCGGTGTTCTTTTTTCAAGCAGCCGCCATGCCTCTTTATATATCATATCGGCGCCGATTTTTATTTTACCCATATCCGTATCTTTATTTGAATTATCAGCCATATTTTTATCCTCTGCCGTATCTTTTATCCCGTAATGCCCGTGCTCAGTACCTCCACACGCGCGCCCCCGACATACTGTGTCAGTTCCGCAATTCCGCGCACCTCATCGGCGCGGCTTGATACCATTGCCTGTGAAAACGACAAACTGTGCTTCAAACATCTTACCACATCAAAGCCTTTATACTTGCCATATATAAATCCGCTCAGAAACGCATCGCCTGCGCCGACCGTGTTATATACGGGCAAATCATCAGTATACAATCTGAATACGTCGCCGCCGCAGACCGCAACAGCTCCCTCGCCGCCAAGCGACACAAGCACATTTTCCACACCGCCGCGGTATATTTCCATTGCTTTTGACGCAATTTTATCAACCGTTTCATATTTTTCCGAAAAGGTTTGTTCAAGCTCGTCGATGTTCGGTTTTATTATATACGGTTTTGCCGCAAGCGCCTTTATAAGCGGTTCATTGTAACAATCGACCGACACGCGCGCACCTTTGCTCTGCGCTATAAGCGCAAGCTCGTAGTAGACCGCGTTATCAACCCCCGGCGGCACACTGCCCCCAAGCGCAACAAATGCGCTTTCAGATGCAAGAGTACGCGTCTTTTCCCTGAGCTGACGCATATTTTCCGCGCTCGGACAGCCGCCGTCAAAGTTAATGTCCGTATATGTTGAATTTTTCAAATCCACTACCTTGATATTTGTGCGTATATCATAGTCCACTCTCACAAATCCGTCGCCGACGCCGTCTTTTTCAAGCTCACTGAGCACATAGCCGCCGTTTCTTCCTCCGATAAATCCGAAACATACCGACCCGACACCGCATTTTGCCATTATCCTTGCAACATTTACGCCCTTTGAACCGGGAACCTGACAGCTTTCGCCGACACGGTTTACGGTATTAAGCGTAAAATCGTTTATATATACAGTTTTATCAATTGCCGGATTAAGCGTCAGTGCGCAAACCGTATTACGCATATAAATCTCACAGCCTTCCCGAGCCGGCACAATGTCAGCTCTTCAGAATGTCAAACCACAGCCACATTATATAAAAGCCGTATTATTCAACCGCATTATTCATACAGAGGGTGCTTTTTGCACAATGCGCCGACTCTGCTCCTTATTTCGTCAGCCTTTGTATCCATATCAAAAATCGTAAGCTTTATAAGCTTTGCAACTTCAACCATATCCTCCTCAGTAAATCCGCGCGAGGTTGCCGCAGGCGTACCTATTCTTATGCCGCTTGTGATAAACGGGCTCTGCTTGTCAAACGGTATTGCGTTTTTATTTACCGTAATTCCGACCTCATCAAGCATATGCTCTGCCTCTTTGCCCGTAACGCCCGACTCCGTGAGGTCAACAAGCATAAGGTGATTGTCCGTGCCGCCGCTTACGAGCTTAAATCCCTGGTTTACAAGCTCCTGTGCCAGCGCCTTTGCATTTTTTACAATCTGCTGCTGATACTGTTTGAATTCATCGCTGAGGGCCTCTTTGAAGCATACCGCCTTTGCCGCAATCGTGTGCATAAGCGGTCCGCCCTGTATTCCGGGGAAAATCGCCTTATTGATTGCCTTTGCATATTCTTCCTTGCAGAGTATCAGACCGCCTCTCGGACCGCGCAGCGTCTTATGTGTGGTTGTCGTAACAAAATCCGCATACGGTACGGGGTTCGGATGAAGTCCTGCCGCAACAAGTCCTGCGATATGCGCCATATCAACCATAAAATATGCGCCGACTTCTTTTGCAATTTCCGCAAACTTCTCAAAATCTATAACTCTCGGATATGCGCTCGCACCGGCCAAAATAAGCTTCGGCTTATGCTCAAGCGCAAGTGCACGCACTTCGTCATAATTTATAACGTTATCTTTTTCATCTACGCCGTAGGGCACAATATTGAAATATTTGCCCGACATATTTACGGGGCTGCCGTGGCTGAGATGTCCGCCGTGGGCAAGGCTCATACTGAGCACCGTGTCGCCCGGGTTAAGCACCGCAAAAAATACCGCCATGTTTGCCTGTGCACCCGAATGGGGCTGAACGTTAGCATGCTCCGCTCCGAAAATCCTCTTCGCTCTTTCTATCGCCAGTGTTTCAACTATGTCTACATATTCGCATCCGCCGTAATAGCGCTTGCCGGGGTAACCTTCCGCATATTTGTTTGTAAGCGGCGAACCGTTTGCCTCCATAACGGCTTCGCTCACAAAGTTTTCCGAGGCAATAAGCTCGATTTTGTTTTGCTGTCTTGAGATTTCCTTCTGTATAGCCTCATATACCTCGGGGTCCTGCTTTGCTACTCTTTCAAAGTGAAACATGTTTTTTTGTTCTCCTTTCGCATCTTTGGTAAAAGTATTGTAAATTTTTTATATCAGCTATGCCGGCGGCAGCGTTTTTTCCGTACTCCTCTTCCGCCCAAATTCTCTTTTTAAATCTTCTTACTCGGGCTTTGTTTCGAGCTTCAGCGGAAAATCGCCGAGCTTCTTTACCTTAAAGCCGTTATTTTTATATTCCTCATAATCAAACGCCTCAAGCTCATCTATCGCAAGCTTGTGGAATTCATAAAAATTATGCCACCATTCATATCCGCTGCCAAGCTCCGCGTTAAGATATGCGTCCGCTATGTCGCAGCCCATCTGAGGCGCAACATAAAAAGCGCCCATCGCAAGCACATTTACCCCGTTTCCCGTTATGGCTCTGAGCGCCGCCGGAACACTTTCCACAACGCCGGCATGAACATGCGGACATTTGCTTGCGGCAATATGTATTCCCATTCCCGTTCCGCAGAAAATCAGCGCGCGTTCAAACTCGCCCTCGGAAATCATCGAGCCGACTCTCAGCCCTACACGGTGAAACATAAGGTCGGTATCGTTCGGGTCCGACTCCGCTCTGACTCCGACATCGGTTATTTCCCAGCCTTTATTTTTCAAATGATTTACAACAGCTTCTTTGAGCGGAAATCCTGCAAAATCCGCGCCAACCAAAAGCTGTTTGTTTTTTATCGTTTTCACTCCCCATCACCCTTCTCTCATCTTTTTCTTCAGGTGCAGACGCAGTCTGATACAAAATTAATGCGTACTGCCCTTCTTATATTATACTTTTAAATATTGATAACCGCAAGTGTTTTTGTTATAATAATATTATTAAAATTGCAAAAACTTGTGTTTTCCGAAAATAAAATATATAAAAACAACACAAAAATAACTTTTCACGCTGCCAAATCGTCATTAAAAGCAGCAATTCGAAAATTATCTGCTAAAAAAGCAGAAAAAAATACCTGAGAACGGAGTGTGACCCGTATGACAAAAAAAGAGCGTCTGGCGCTTATAAAAGAAGGTCTTGAACAAACATATCCCGACGCCGACTGCTCACTGCAATATACCGACCCATGGGAGCTTTTGGTGTCGGCGATACTTGCAACGCAGTGTACCGACAAACGTGTCAACATGGTCACGCCGGCTCTGTTTGAACGCTATAAGACCGTGTACGATTTTGCCATGGCGGACGAAACCGAGCTTATATCATATATACGCTCAACCGGCTTTTTTAATCATAAGGCAAGAAACATTATCGGAGCGGCACAGCGTATCTGCACGGTTTACGGCGGAAATGTGCCCGACACCATAGATGAGCTTGTAACCCTGCCCGGTGTGGGAAGGAAAATTGCAAATCTGATTGTCGGAGATGTGTTCGGAAAAAGCGCCGTTGTTGTCGATACACATGCCAAACGGCTGTCATTCCGCATGGGGCTTACAAAAAACACCGACCCCGTGAAAATCGAAACGGATTTGCGGAAAATTCTTGAACCGGAATACAGCTCAAAATTCTGTCACCAGCTTGTGCTTCTCGGGCGCGAATTTTGTACGGCACGTTCGCCGAAGTGCGCCGTATGCCCCGTCAATGCCGGCTGTAAAAAATCACTTTGATTAAACGATTATTAAAAGTTCGGGTATCTGAAAAAATCGAATATTTCACGGTTTTTCGGGAGCGGTTATGTGCCGCTCCTGTTTTTTGCGAAAATACTGCCCGTTTCATCAAAAAAACAGATAATGTGATGTGGAATTTGTCGTTTTTTACTTTACATAATTTCTTTACATTTATGTTACAGAGTATGCACTTTTCCACTTATTCATGTACTTTTCCATATTATAATGTGGAGTTTTTTTAAAAAACAATGCGAGTTTATCACATTTTCACAGAGTTTTCCACATATCTGAGTGTTTTTAACGTTTTTTTATTCACACATTCCATGTTTACATAAAACTGTTCACAGTAAGCTTTTTGCTTTACATTATTTTGTAGTAAACATGTAAACAAACTGTAAAAGTGGCAAAAAACGCTTGCATAATGCGGTTTTTCGGTATTTTAGACATATTTTATGACGCTTTGCCCTCTTTTCAATACAGCCCTTATATGATACAATAAGGTTGGAAAAGTATAGCCGTAAATACTGTGGCTTATACTTACATAATAACTTTTAAAGAGGATTGATAATATGAAAAACAAAACACTGCGCGGCTTTATTCTCGGCTTTCTGCTGTGCGCACTTCTCACGGGCACACTCGCCTACGGAAGCGATATATATGAAAACATTTCGGTGATGATGGGACAAATGAATATTTCCATAAGCGGCAGCCCCGTCGAAATTGATAACATGGTTTATAACGGAACCACATATGTTCCGCTGCGCCGCATATCGGAGCTTTTCGGAAAGGTTGTCAGCTATGACGCACCAACATCATCTATAACAATACGAGACAAAGAGGAAGCCCAGATGGTCAGCAAGGAGATTGCCTTTCTTGTAAACGGTCAGCCTGTGCGAGTTGACTTTTTTACGCAGATGATTAACTGGTACAAATTAAACTCCGGCGGAATTTATCCCGAGGGCGAGGGCTATGCCGATTTTAGAGATTTTGTGCGCGATGAAGTTGTAACAATGGAAATCACAAAGCAATATGCCGATGAGCTCGGAATTGTCCTTTTCGGCACCGATTTGAACGCTATCAACAAGACTGTTGAAATATATGCCGAAAATTACGGCGGCATGGACGCTTTCAAAGCGCTTCTGCTGAAAAACGGAATTACATATGATGTCTATTACGAAATACAGAAAAACTACGCCCTGCGCGAAAAGCTTTCCGACGTTATGACGGACAAAATTACGACCTACAATCTCATAGACTACTACTATGACAACATTGAGTCCTTCAAAGTTGAAAAAGTTACGGCAAAGCAGATTTTCATGTCCACAACAGATGACGCCGGATATACTCTCTCCGCGGCAAAAAAAGCGGAGAAAGAGAATGAAATGTGGCGCATATATAATAAGATAAAAAACGGCGAGACAAGCTTTGATGAATGCATGTTTGCATATTCCGAGGACAGCGGACTGAAGGCATACCCAGACGGTTACACCTTTGCGCGCGGCGAAATGGTAAAGGCGTTTGAAAACCACGCCTTCTCAATGGAAAAAGGCGAAATGAGCGAGGTTTTTGAGAGCGAACAGGGCTTTCACATTATACTCGTAACAGAACGTCTGACAACATACGAAAGCTTTGAAAAAGTACGCGACAACATATTTAACTCACTGCGCAATGAGGCATATTATAATGTGGTTGAACCGAAAATCTCAAAAGCAAACGTGTATATAAACAGCAGCGTATATAATAACCTGTAAAGTTTAACGATTTATAAGGGGGACATTGTCTTGGTAAACATAGGAAACGACTGGGACGCACTGCTTAAGGGCGAATTTGAAAAGCCGTATTACAAAAAGCTCCGCGCTTTTCTTGCAAGCGAATACAGAAGCCGCAGGATATATCCCGATATGTACAGCATATTTAACGCACTGAAATTTACCGCATATAAAGATGTACGTGTAGTAATTCTCGGGCAGGACCCGTATCACGGAGAAAATCAGGCGCACGGTCTGGCTTTCTCCGTATGCAAGGGCATCGCAACGCCGAAAAGCCTCATAAATATATACAAAGAGCTGCATGATGACTGCGGCTGCTATATTCCGAACAACGGTTACCTGAAAAAATGGGCCGACCAGGGTGTACTGCTTCTGAATACCTCCCTTACGGTAAGGGCAGGTGAGGCGAATTCACACAAGGACATAGGTTGGGAAATTTTTACGGACAAAATTATTGAGCTGCTGAATGAGCGCAGTGATGGAATTGTGTTTCTGCTCTGGGGCGCAAACGCAAAAAGCAAGTCATCGCTCATAACCGCTCCGCAGCACCGTGTCCTGAGTGCGCCTCACCCGAGCCCGCTTTCGGCATCACGCGGATTTTTCGGCTGCCGCCATTTTTCGCGCACAAACGAAATCCTCGTAAATATGGGCAAAAAGCCGATTGACTGGCAGATTGAAAACATATAGCCGAAAAGACGGAAAATGTATAAATAAATACACAAAATAAACCGCCGCACAGCCAAAAATTTTTTAATATTTTAATGTGCGTTTTTTCTGCATAAATATTGATTTTTTGATAAATATATGTTAGTATTAAAATCGTTGACAACAAAACTTTAAAATAAATCGGAAATACCGGTAAGACAGGGGATTGATAAATGTCCGAACAGATTATACGTCTTGATAACGTATCGAAAAGCTTTGACAGCACCGAGGTGCTTAATAATCTTAATCTTTCAATCGACCGCCATACGTTTGTTACGCTGCTTGGGCCTTCCGGCTGCGGCAAAACAACGACTCTTCGCATAATAGGCGGATTTGAAAAGCCCTCGCAGGGTAAGGTGTACTATGAAAATACTGATATAACATCACTGCCGCCGTATAAGCGCAAGCTTAATACAGTCTTTCAAAAGTACGCTCTTTTCCCGCATATGGACGTATATGAAAACATCGCGTTTGGACTTCGGCTGAAAAAAACGCCGTCCTCTCTTATAGATGAAAAAGTTAAAAATATGCTCCGCATGGTTAACCTGACCGGCTTTGAGAAAAGAAATGTTGTTTCTTTGTCGGGCGGTCAGCAGCAGCGTGTCGCGATTGCGCGCGCACTTGTAAACGAGCCTGAGGTGCTGCTTCTTGACGAGCCTCTGGGCGCACTCGACTTAAAGCTCCGCAAAGACATGCAGCTTGAGCTTAAAAACATACAGCAATCTCTCGGCATCACATTTATATATGTTACGCATGACCAGGAGGAGGCTCTCACAATGTCGGATACCATCGTTGTAATGCACAACGGTGTTGTTTTGCAGCAGGGCACGCCCCAGGATATATACAACGAGCCCGAAAATGCGTTTGTTGCCGACTTTATCGGTGAGTCAAACATCATCGACGGCATAATGCACGAAGATAAGCTCGTAAGCTTCTGCGGAAGAAAATTTGAATGTGTCGATGTCGGTTTCGGCAAGGACGAGCCTGTTGACGTTGTAATACGCCCCGAGGATTTGAGAGTTGTGGACAAAGACAAGGGGCTGCTGTGCGGCGTTGTAAAATCATGCATATTCAAGGGCGTTCATTATGAAATGTGCGTTCTTGCAAACGGATACGAATTTTTAATCCATTCGACGCTTGCCTCGGAGCCCGGCTCGGAGGTTGGGCTGACGGTTATTCCTTTTGATATTCATATCATGCATAAGGAGGGGGCATAATGAAAAAGACACTGGCTGCCTGTCCTTATCTTGTATGGGCAATCATTTTCATTATCGCGCCGCTTCTGCTTGTGGCATATTACGGACTTACCGTAGAAACGCCCGACGGCGGCATGGTATTTTCGCTCGAAAATTTCGGCAAATTCTTTTCGTCGCCTATATTTATGGCGGCTTTTTGGCGTTCCGTGTGGATGGCGGCGCTTTCAACCGCGATATGCCTTCTTATAGGCTATCCCGTTGCATATTTTCTGTCCGGCAGTACCTTCCGCAACAAAAAACTGCTTTTGCTGCTTTTGGTAATCCCCATGTGGATGAATTTGCTTTTGCGTACATATGCATGGCTGATACTGCTCGATAACGGCGGACTCATAAATACTTTTCTGCACACACTCGGTTTCGGAAATGTGGAGTTTCTGTATCACCAGTATTCCATCGTATTCGGCATGGTGTATAACTTTCTGCCGTTTATGATACTCCCCATACATTCCGTTCTCATAAAAATGGATAATTCGCTTATAGAAGCGGCACAGGACCTCGGCGCAGACAGAAAGAGGGTATTTTTCAAAGTAATATTTCCGCTCTCGCTGCCGGGCGTTGTTTCCGGTATTACGATGGTATTTATGCCGGCTGTAACAACCTTTGCCATTTCGGATATACTGAGCGGACGCACAATCCAGCTCATGGGAAACATAATTGAGGATCAGTTTCTGCGCAGTGACAACTGGAACTTCGGCTCAGCCATGTCAATAATTCTGACTGTGCTGATACTTTTGTCAATGGTTGTGTCCTCAAAATATGAAAAAGAAAATGAGGGGGGCGGATTGTTTTGAGCAAGCTTTTGAAGAAATTTTACGTCTTTCTCGTGTTTGTATTCATGTATGCGCCCATAGTTGTTCTGATGGTTTATTCGTTCAACGATTCACGCTCAAGCTCCGCTGTATGGCGCGGCTTTACGTTTAAATGGTATGCAAAAATGATAAATGACTCGCAGATGATGAAGGCTTTGCAGACAACGCTCATCATTGCGCTTGCCTCATCTGTCATAGCGACGCTCATAGGCACGCTGGCGGCTATAGGTATACACAACATGCGCCGGCGCAGCAAAAACATAGTTATGAACGTGACATATGTGCCCGTTCTGGCGCCCGATATCGTTACAGGTATCTCGCTGATGATTTTGTTTGTATTTCTGCGCATACCCATGGGTCGTTATTCGCTGCTTCTGGCGCACATAACGTTTAATATCCCATATGTAATAATCTCGGTTCTGCCGAAACTGTCGCAGATGAATAAGAATATGTATGAGGCGGCTCTCGATTTGGGCGCATCACCCATGTATGCATACAGAAAAATCATTCTGCCGGAGATTATGCCCGGCATTGTGACGGGATTTCTTCTTGCACTCACGCTGTCGATTGATGATTTTGTTGTAAGCTTTTTCACATCGGGCGCAGGTGCGACAAATCTTTCAATTTACATTTACTCGGCTGTGAGCAAAAAATATAACCCGTCGATAAATGCGCTCTCGACGATAATGTTTATTGTTATATTCCTGCTTCTGGTACTGATAAACAGCAGGTCGTCCGACAGCAAAAAAGCAGACATAAAAAGCTGAATGTGACAGGGATTATGACTGTTAACGGGCAGTGTAAAACCGCTGTCTTTAATAAATAAATTATACCGCAAACAAAAGTTTGCCGAAGAAAGAAGGAGAGAGATTTAAATTGAAAAGACTATTTAAAACAGTATCAATTATTCTGTGTGCGGCAATTGCCGTATCCATGGTGCTCACAGGCTGCGGCGGTTCCGGTGAAAAAGCGGCAAAAACAACTATCCGCGTTTACAACTGGGGCGAATATATCGCCGAGGACGTTTTGGAGGATTTTGAAAAAGAAACGGGTATCCATGTAGAATACGACACCTTCAACGACAACGAAAGTCTTTATGCAAAGGTTAAAAATGCAGGCGACGATTCGTATGACGTAATAGTTCCGTCAGATTATATGATTAAAAAGATGATTGACGAGGATATGCTCGCACCGCTTAATTATGACAATATACCGAATATATCAAACCTTGACGAGTCGTTTAAAAATCTCGAATTTGACCCCGAAGGCACATACAGCGTACCGTATCTTTCGGATATGGTCGGGATTTTGTACGACATAGAGCAGACAGGCAGAGAGCTTACGGGCGTAAAGGACTTGTTTGACCCTGCATTTGCACGCAAGGTATGCATGCTCGACTCAATCCGCGACACAATCGGTCTTACGCTGAAGATGCTCGGCTATTCGATGAATGATACGGACCCGTCGCACATAGCACAGGCACGTGACGCGCTTCTTGAGCAGAAGGACAGAGTTTTGGCATACGGTACAGATGACCTTGCGCCGAAGGTGTTGAACGGTTCGGCAGCGCTTGCAATGGTATATCTCGGCGAGGGTATAAATGCCGTAAGCGAACAGCCCGAAAATCTGCGCTTTGTAATCCCTGAAGAGGGCACAAACCGTGCCGTTGATGCATTTGTAATACTTAAATCAAGCAAAAACAAAGAGGCGGCAGAAAAGTTTATAAACTTTATGCTTGACCCCGAAATTGCCCTCAGAAACAGTACCGAAACAGGTTATTCCACAACAAACTCCGCGGCAAAGGCTATGCTTGATGAGGACATCAAAAATGACCCCAACCGCTATCCTCCGCAGAGTGTGCTCGATAAATGCGAAACATTTCTGACGGCACCGTCGGAGAATACCGAATACATTGACGCATGGAATATGATTAAGGCAAAATAATCTGCCAAATATAATTAATCACATAAAAAAGCCGCATACCTTTACTGATTGGTATGCGGCTTTTTCTGCGCCTATTGGTTTTATTATTATACTTTCACTCTTATGCCTTTGCCCTATTCTGCCCGTTTTTCATGTTCACAAACGCTTTCTTCAGCTTGCCCAGCCCTTCGTCACAGATATACTCCATACTTCCGCATGCAAATATTACAAATATCGGTATTGCAAAATAGTTGTACCTGTTTTGTATTTCAATAACCATAAATATCAGAAAATAACCTGCCATTATAATCATCACAAACAGCTCGCGCCTGCTGCGCCTGAAGGCGGCAAGCGCCACACGCATAAGCGCCAGAATTAGTATAACCAGCATTACATCATTTGTGAGCGGTCCGTACCATTTTTCCACAAATCCGCCGCTTTTGCCCTCTATGCACCATGAGTAATCATATGTTCCGTACTGAAACGCAATTTTTTCCGTCCCAAGCTTTAATACCTGCCCAAAGTCCGAGCTGCGTTCTTTTATGCGCCTGTCAAGCTCGTCATAATCCGTTGAGTGCAGAGCGTCTTTTTCGTTCCAAGCGCCTCTCGTTTCGCGGTTGAGCCCTGTCGCTATTTTGTATCTGTAATTTGTGTTCATAAGGCTCTCTTTTATCATTCCGCTCTGCATAATCGGCAGATTTACCGCATAAATCGCTACAATATACACGCACAAAAACATTACGCTGTATGACGCAAACTTTCTTGCGGCATCTTTCATCAAAGATTTATACCGTACGCTGAAAATATATTTATACAGAAAATAGCATATTACCGCGATTACATAAACCTGCATTTCGGGGCGTATAAGCTGGGCAGCCGCCGCAGACAGTCCCGCAAAAAACACATTGCGCAATTTGTATTTTTTCGGTTTATCAATTATGAAATATATCGAAAGCAGGAAGAAAAATGTCGCCATATGCTGATTTGTGAGAACCGCCGAATACATGAGGCTCAGCGGAAATACACACATAAATACACCGGCAGTAATTCCCGCCCTTCTTCCGTAAAGGCTTTTTGCAACCATTGCCGCCGCAACACAGCTTCCGGCGCTGAATATGTTAAATATTACCTGTATGGGATATATGTCCTCACCAAACACTTTTATAATCGCCATTTTTATAAGTATGAACGGAAGGTGTACCGGCCACGATGCATAATAGTAACTGTTTTCCCCTCTCATAACGCTTGCCAGATTTGATATGTCCGCATCAGCAAGCGCAAGCGCCGCTTCATATGTATCTTTAAAATCGCTCGTCGGCGCTATCTTCCATGTGTTTATCATGATAATCCTCAGTATAAGCGCGGCTATAAATATCATCGTAAACCATACCTTATACGAGTCCACCGTTTTTCTGGCAAATAATGTAAAAACATACAGAAATGCCGACGTGCCGATTACCGTTAGAATACAGCGGAATATGTCGCGGTTTGCAAACGTAAAATTACCGCCTATTGCAAGTATAAGCCCTGCCCCCATAATTGCAAGCACAATAAACCGCACTGTATTTTCCCACAAGGTTTCCTTATGTCCGCTCATGCTGTAACCAAATTTCATATGCCCATTCTCCTCTTTTGTTCATTAGCCTCATATATTGTACCATAAAATATACGGCGTTTCAATATTTTCATATATAATTTAGGCAGATGTTTCACGTGAAACATTTATTTTTTACCCGTTCGTTGTTTCACGTGAAACATTCGTTATATTCCCCTTTACTAATTTTGCGATATGTGTTACAATAGTAAATAGCAAAATAACGGAGGGATTGATTTTACAATGGGAAAAATAATTGCCGTTGCAAACCAAAAGGGCGGCGTCGGCAAAACAACGACATCGGTAAACCTCGCAGCAGGTCTTGCTTTCAAAGGCAAACATGTGCTGCTCGTTGATACAGACCCTCAGGGAAATGCGACCAGCGGCATAGGCATAAACCGCCGCGAAATAAAATACTCGGTATATGACTGCATGATAAACGCAGTTCCGGCAAAAGATGCAATTTGCAGCACAAATCAGGACAGGCTCGACTGTCTGCCGTCAAATATTGAGCTTGCCGGCGCAGAGATTGAGCTTGTGGACATGGACAAACGCGAATTTCGCATGAAAGAGTCGCTCGGCGCAATAAAAGACGAATACGACTTCATAATAATTGACTGTCCCCCGTCACTCGGACTGATAACGCTTAATGCGTTTTGCTGTGCAGAATCAATTCTTATACCGGTGCAGTGTGAATACTATGCGCTTGAAGGATTGTCACAGCTGACAAAAACCATAAAAACAGTAAAAAAGGTTTTTAACCCGGGTTTGGTTATAGAGGGAATTGTTGCAACGATGTTTGATTCGCGTACAAATCTTGCCATACAGGTCATGGACGAGCTGAAAAAATTCTTCAAGGATAAGCTGTATGCAACAGCAATTCCGCGAAATGTACGTCTGAGCGAGGCGCCAAGCTTTGGCGAATCAATTCTTACATACGATATCACCTCAAAAGGCGCAGACGCATATATAGCGCTGGCAAATGAGGTCATTGCAGCAAACAAATAAACTACGCTTTATTCGGAGGAAAAAATAATGGCAAAAAGAGGTCTTGGAAAAGGCATAGGAGCGCTGTTTGGCAGCGAAACCGATGACATAGGTACGGTCGAACGCGACATAAACCTTATAAATGAAGATAAATCGCACGAAAATGTGGTAATTTTAAAGCTCTCACAGGTTGAGCCGAACAAGGAGCAGCCGCGCAAATCGTTTGATGAAGAAAAACTTTCCGCACTTGCGGACTCAATAAAAAAACATGGTGTAATTCAGCCCATAATTGTAAAAGATATGAATAACGGATATTACCGCATAGTTGCCGGCGAACGGCGCTGGCGCGCATCAAGAATGGCAGGACTGAAGGAGCTTCCGGCAATAATAAGAAGCTATGACGAGCTTACGACCATGCAGGTTGCATTAATCGAAAATTTACAGCGTGAGGATTTGAACCCGATTGAGGAAGCAATGTGCTACAAATCACTGCTTGAGGATTTTTCTCTCACACAGGAACAGGTATCGGAGCAGGTTGGAAAAAGCCGTTCCGCCGTTGCAAATTCAATAAGATTGCTCTCTCTGCCCGACGAAGTGCAGAAAATGCTTGAAAAAGGCCTGCTTTCGGGCGGACATGCGCGTGCAGTGCTTGCCGTAAATGACGACAGCGACAAATTGCTGCTCGCGCAGAAAATCGTTGAGAACTCGCTGAGTGTGCGTCAGGCAGAGCAGCTTGTAAAAACGCTCAATGCTCCGAAAAAAGAGGAAGAGCCCACAAAAAAATCAACGCAGTTTGAAATTCAGATAAACGAAATTCAGAAACGAATGGCAGAGGTACTCGGCACAAAAGTAAAAATATTAAACGGAGCAAAAAAGGGCAAGATAGAAATTGAGTATTACTCGCCGAATGACCTTGAGCGTCTTTTAAAGATACTCGACCTATAATTTTTACAAAATATTCCAAAAATCGACAAAAAAACCGCCTTCGTGTATTGAACGAACAGCATATTGTCAATATAGTTATTCATTTTTGCACGTTTTTTCAATACAGCGCGTTTTAGAGGCGATTTAGGCGATTTGGTATTTTTTAAAATTTTAAAATGCATACAAACTACAGAAAGAGGGTAAATACACATGTTTTCTGTTTCAGGCATTTCCGCAGAGCTGCTTTTGATAGTTTTTTCACTTGCAGCCGCACTTCTGATTGCCGCTTTTACAATATCTGTAATCAACAGTGTAAAACTTCGGAAAATAATGAAAAATTGTTCCTCGGGCAGACTGGACGAATCGATTACTTTGTATTATAATAAGATAGAAGCTTTATCAAATGAGCTTAACGAAAAAAGCGCCGAATTTGACCGGCTCGAAAAAATGATAAATGCGGGTGCACAGAAATTTGCACTCGTGCGCTATGATGCATTTGATGACATATCAAATAATCTGAGTTTTTCGCTTGCAGTCCTCGACGGAGATAACAGCGGCTTTGTGCTGACTTCGATTTACGGCCGCGACACATCGAGCATGTATATAAAGCCGATTATAAAAGGCAAATCGCGCTACACCATGTCCGATGAAGAGGTAAATGCTTATGAAAAGGCGGTTGACTCATACGAAGATAAAATGAAACAATAAATGCCCCTATGGCAGAAAGGCTGTGCTCTACAATGAAAAAACTTACAAAATCACTCTGGATTTATTCCGCCATACTTTTTATAATTGCAATAGGACTTATTTTTACCGCCACAATATTGCAGGCGCGCCTTATAAGCCCCGACGGCAATATTGAGGTCCTCGGAACCTTTACGACAAACGCAAAGCAGAATATCGAAAATCTCACGAACGAAAATATTGCGCTCACAGATAAGCTCAACAGTGAAACGGCGCGCGGCGATAAACTGCAAGCCGACTATGACGCTTTAAACAGCGCGTATAAATCCGAACTCGAAAAAAAAGACACCGTAAAACAGCTCTATGCGGCATACAGCGAAAAGAACTATGAAAAAACAGAAGAGCTGTGTGCAAAAATAACAAAAGAGGAAGCCGACGAATTTATAGAAGGGCTTTATGACAACGTACAAAAGCTGTTAAAAAACAAGAGATAAAAAAATAATATAAAACGCAGACATCGGCACATTTGCCGTAAATATATTTACTGTAAAAGGAGCATATGAAGATGATTGACATTAAACTTATCAGAACAAATCCGGAGCTTGTAAAGGAGAACATAAAGAAAAAGTTTCAGGACGAAAAGCTTGTTTTGGTTGACGAGGTTGCAAAATTTGACACAGAGTACCGCGACGCAAAAACTCGCTGCGACTATCTCAGAAGCCGCCGCAACTCCATAAGCAAACAGATTGGTGCGCTTATGGCTCAGGGCAAAAAGGATGAAGCGGAAAAAACGAAGGCAGAAGTTACCGCAATGGCTGACGAGCTTGCCGAACTTGAAACAAAAACAGAGGAACTTGCCGCAAAAATCCGCGAAAGAATGTTAGTAATCCCGAACATCATAGACGACTCTGTGCCGATTGGCAAAGATGACAGTGAAAACGTTGAGGTTGAGCGTTTCGGCGAGCCTGCCGTACCTGATTTCGAGGTGCCGTACCATGTTGACATAATGGAAAGCCTTAACGGAATTGACCTTGACAGCGCAAGAAGAACAAGCGGCAACGGTTTCTATTATCTGAAGGGAAACATCGCAAGACTTCATTCGTCAATTCTTTCATATGCGCGCGACTTTATGATTGACCGAGGATTTACTTACTACATTCCCCCGTTTATGATAAGAAGCAGTGTTGTTACGGGCGTAATGAGCTTTGCCGAAATGGAAAACATGATGTATAAAATCGAGGGCGAGGATTTATACCTTATCGGCACAAGCGAACATTCAATGATAGGCAAATTTATTGACACAGCGCTTGACGAAGAGGAGCTTCCGCAGACGCTCACAAGCTATTCGCCGTGTTTCCGCAAAGAAGTCGGCGCACACGGCATAGAAGAGCGCGGCGTTTACCGCATACATCAGTTTGAAAAGCAGGAAATGGTTGTTGTATGTAAGCCCGAGGACAGCGCAGATTGGTTTGTAAAGCTTTACAATAACACGGTTGATTTCTTCCGTTCGCTCGATATTCCGGTACGCACGCTTGAGTGCTGCTCGGGCGATTTGGCAGACTTGAAGGTAAAGAGTATCGATGTTGAGGCATGGTCGCCGCGCCAGAAGAAGTATTTTGAAGTTGGCAGCTGCTCAAACCTCGGCGACGCACAGGCACGCCGTCTGGGAATACGTATACGCAGCAAGGAAAAAGGCAACTATTTTGCACACACGCTTAACAATACAGTTGTTGCGCCGCCGCGTATGCTTATTGCCTTCCTTGAGAATAATCTGTGTGCAGACGGAAGTATCAAAATTCCGAAGCCGCTTCAGATGTACATGGGCGGTATGACAGAAATAAAGCCCGACTGATTTCAGGCGGCAAAACCAAGGCTGACACAAGAAAATAAATACAAAAAAGGCGGTAAAATGAGTTCAAAACCTCATCTTACCGCTTCTTTTTATATAAAAAACAATTTATGTGCAAAAACAAATCCGAGAATATCAAAGCATAAACGCTATCTCATAAGGTAGCCCAAAATACAGTCGCATATATGCTCAATTCTGGCATTCAGCAATGTTTCGTCATAATAATCCGTTTCAAATATTTCCGCAAGAGTGAACCTGTTTGAGAAATACGAAAAGCTGAATGCGATTGTATCAAAAACAACGCTTTCAACATCAATCCCATCTCTGAAAACCTTTCTCTCAACGCCGTTTTTCAAAATTTTTCTGATTTTATCATATACAGGCCTTTTAATTGTGCTGAGTGACACATTTTTTGCAAACTTTGCCTCATTAAGGTTTTCCCACATCATAATTTTCACAATATTCGGATTTTCATACAGAAACCTGAAATTTGACCTTATAACGCCGCGTATCGCCTCAACGCAGTCCCCGTCCTCATTTATGCTGTCAAATTCCAGCTTTCCCATTCTTGTATACACTTCATCGAGCACCGCGATATATAAGTCCTCTTTGTTGCCGAAATAAGCGTAAATCATGCGTTTATTTACGCCCGACACCTCCGAAATTTCATCAATTCTTGCCCCGAAAAAACCCTTTTCGGCAAAGCACTGCTCCCCGGCATTTAAAATCTTCTTCTTTGTAATCTCAGGATTACGAACTCTCTGTGCCATTTTACATATCCCCTTTTTTTATTTCCCTTTTAACAGGCAGCGTAATCATAACCTCCGTACCCATGCCCGTATCCGACTGGATTGATATTTTTCCGCCATGTGCCTCAACTATTTCCTTGGCAATGGCAAGCCCCAGTCCCGTACCTCCTGCCTTACGCGTTCTCGCCTTATCGACGCGATAAAACCTCTCAAAAATCCTGTTTATATCCGACTTCGGAATACCTATTCCGTTATCCTTCACCTTTATATATACTTCGTTATATATGCTTCCGGCAAAAATTTCTATATTTCCGCCGTCAGGTGTATACTTTACCGCATTTGACACAAGATTTATGAGCACCTGCTCAATTTTATCCCTGTCGCCCGTATACGGCTCAATATCCGTTGTAAACGAATATGTCAGCTTATGCCCGTGCTCTTTTGCACTCAACGCCATCTTCTCCGCAACTCCGGCAACAAGCTTGCGTATGTCTATCCTGTCCTTTTTCAGCGTTTCCTTTCCGTGGTCAAGCCGTGACAGCGTGAGCAAATCCTTCACGATGCGCGTCATTCTGTCAACCTCCGAATTTATGACCTCGAGGAAGTGTTTTTGCATATCATTTTCATTAAGCGTTTCAATCAGCGTTTCGGTATATGATTTAACGGTTGTGAGCGGCGTGCGCAGCTCATGGGACACATTTGCAACAAATTCACGCCGCGAGTTATCGAGCTTTTGCTGCTTTGTAACGTCCTGAATTGCAACAACAATTCCGCCTATCTTTCCCGTTTCTTTATCATTATCGGACTTAAATGCCGCAAAAAACGCCTTCAATATATAGCCGTTAAGCAAAATATCTCTCTCAAATGTCTTATTCTGCTCAAGATAAACTATGTCGCCCATATTTATATTTGCGCCTATATCGTCAAAAAACGGATTAAATTCAATAATATCGGGATTTACAATCGCCAGCATGCGTCTTGCCGCAGGATTTATGTGGATAACTCTGCCGTCCAGGTCAAACGCGATAACACCGTCCGTGAGGTTTACCAATATTGCTTCCATTTTGGTTTTTTCGCCCTCAATCTGCTCCAGCGTTTTAAACAGCTCGCGCGACATAAATGTAAATGTATCGGACAAAATTCCGATTTCATCATCGGATTTTTTTACGCTCACATAACTCTCCGGTTTTTCAAAGCGCGCAAGCTTTTCTGCCCTTTTTGTAAGAGTAACGATTGGACCCGTTATGTTTCTTGAAAGAAAATATCCCAGTATGAGCGAAATAAATATTCCCCAGCCGATTGCCTGAAGGATTATGAAAAATATGTTTTCAACAATTCCCGCAACCTCGTCTTTGTTATCCTTTATATATATAACATACTCCACTCCCGAATTTGATATGACGGGATAGGCATAGTCCATAAAATTATTCTGCAGATTTATCTCATTTCCGACCTCGCCGTTAAGCGCCTTTATTATGTTCGGCGTTTTTTCAATCAAATCACCCGTCTGCGGGTCAGAACCTTCAATATATCCGGCATTTTTCCCGTCTAAAACATAGTAGTTTCTGTTCTGGTTTATGCCGAGTCTGCCTGCATCGGAATATAAATCTATTATCTGCACAATCCGCTGCACCGGATTATCATATCCCAGCGCCGCCGCAAGCTCATTTGAAAGTGCGGTCTGCTCATCGTTAAAAACAAACTCCATATCCGACGAAAACCGCTGCGAATAAAACTCTCCCACCTGCGTTATCATTATAGTGCCCGCAACAATCAAAACCGACAGCACAAGAAGCAGAAACATTATTACAATTTTCCACTGTAAACTTTTAAACATCATTTTCCCCCGATTTTGCCTTTAATACAACTTGCGGACGAACCACACAGGCGCGTCCGCAAAAAGCCGGTTTTAATTTTGTGCGGTTTTCCGCTTCATAACCGAAAATCAGATGTCCGACCGTTTATATTTTTCAGGATTTGATATTGTCTTTATTAAAACAATATCCGACGCCGCGCTTTGTTATAATAAAACTCGGCATGCCCGGGTCGTCCTCAATCTTCTCCCTCAGACGTCTTATAGTAACATCAACCGTTCTCACATCTCCGTAATACTCATATCCCCATACCTTCTCGAGCAGTATCTCACGGGTAAAAACCTTGTCCGCCTGAAGCGCAAGAAATTTCAAAAGCTCAAACTCTCTCAGCGTCAAATCCACAATTTCGCCGTCACGGCTCACTTCGTATCTGTCAAGATTTATCACGATACGTCCGGCGTTTATCACATTTAAATCGTCCTGCTCTTTTTCGGGTATATCAGCCATCGTCCTTCTCAGATTTGCCTTAACTCTCGCCATAAGCTCGCGCACGGAAAACGGCTTTGTTATATAGTCATCGGCTCCAAGCTCAAGCCCAAGTACCTTGTCAACCTCTTCCTCGCGTGCTGTAAGCATCAAAATCGGTACGGCGGGTCTTTTTTCGCGGACCTTTCTGCATACCTCAAAACCGTCCATCTTCGGAAGCATAACGTCAAGAAGGATTATATCGGGGTTTTTATCCAAAGCCATTTCAAGCGCCTGTACCCCGTCATATGCCTCAATCGTCGTATAGCCCTCTTTTTCAAGATTATATTTTAATATGTCAACAATAGGCCTTTCATCATCAACAATAAGAACAAGCTTATCCAACTCACAAAACCTCCTTATCATTTGCGAAAGATATAATTTCTCATATATTATTGTATCAAATATAATTTAAACTTGCAAGAAAAATTATATTATTATTTATTTTTTTGGATATTTATTACATATTTTCAATATATTTTGCATTGAATTGGTTTACATAATGTGTTATTATCTATGTAACTCATTTACAAAAGGGGGTGTTTGCAAATGAGGAAATTTATGTGTCTTATGCTTTTGTTTTTTATTTTTTCGCTGAATGTGTCGGCATATACCACGCCCGATGAAAAAATTCCGGTCGATGTATGTGTAAACGATAACATTATCAAAACAGATTCGTATCCGTTTATAAATTACGACACTGTGTTTGTGCCGATACGCTTTGTGAGCGAGGCTCTGGGGGCAAGCGTATCATGGGACAGCGCCGGCTCATGCGCACAAATAAAGAGCGGCGCCGCCTCCGTCACAATCTACGAAGGCAGCAAAACCGCCTATGTGAACGGAAAAGCCGTATCTATGAACAAAAGCGCCGAAATCCGCTCCGGCAGACTGTTTATTCCCGTCAGATTTATAGCGGAAAACCTCGGCGCAAATGTGTCATGGGACGAAACATACTACAGCGCAAAGATATATAAGCAAAACACACATGTTGACAAATCGCTTGTTGACTATTCATACACAACAGATGAAATACTGTGGCTCGCAAAAATCATAAATGCCGAAAGTGAGGGTGAGCCGTCAGCCGGCAAGATAGGCGTCGGAAACGTGATACTGAACAGAGTCAGAAGCAGCGATTTTCCGGACACAATTTACGGCGTGATATTTGACCGCAACAACGGCGTGCAGTTTGAGCCGATAATGAACGGCTCCATAAACAACACGCCGGCAAGCGAAAGCTTCATAAGTGCAAAGCGCGCATTGCGCGGCGAAAACACGGTCGGCGAATGTCTGTATTTTTTTAATCCGAAAACTTCAACAAACAGCTGGATAAAAAATAACAGAACATACTACACGACTATAAGAAATCACGATTTTTATTTGTAACAAAGCATAATAAAAAGGACCGCATGATAAAATTGCAGTCCTTTTTATATATTCATATAGAATTGCCGTATTTTTATATCTTAGTGATTTATGCGGCATGTGCATATTCAGCCTCTTATTCCTCAGCCTTTTTGAGCGGACATATCACAAGCTTTGTATATACAGCCGCAAACATCAATACGGCAAAAGCGATAAACGAAAGTATCTGCTGAGCGTAGATTGTGTGCCCCATTACCACATTGCCGCATGACTGCACGCTGCTCACAATACTTCCCCCAACCAAAGATGCCAGAAAGCCGAATACTCCGCCTATGGCAGATTTTACGCCGAGTGCATATGTCCTGTCCTCTTTTTCCGCATAATCAAACGTAATATTCATTATGCCGCTGTTTGAGCCTGCCATATACACGGCATAGAGCGCATAGTAAACTGTGTACACAATTTTTCCGTTTTCAGGCACGCAGAATGTATTTATAAGGAACGATACCGCTCCTATCATGAAGCTTAGTATGAGCATGTTTGCCCATGAGTGTTTGTCGGCATATCTGCCGAAGAAACGCGAGAACGCCATTCTGGAAACGGCATATACCGCCGCAAGCGCCGAAACAAACGTCAAGCTGAAACCAAGTTCATTAATCTGATATGTGCCGTAATATGAAACGGCAAGCCCCGTATTTATCTGCCACAATATATCAAGCGCTATAACCTTGCTGAAACGGCGGTCAAACACCGTTTTTGCAAATACCTGCTTTAATGTATATTTCTGTGTTTGCACTTCTTCACATTCCTGTGCGTCATCTTTTACAACAACCAGCGACACAAAATGCAGTATGCAGAGCACAAGCATTGTGGCGCCGCATATCAGAAATCCCGTCTGCGAATCATTTACAGCATTAAAATGGTCTATGACAGAGCCCATCGCATACGAGAAAACCATTCCGCCCAAAAGCGATATAATCTCCTTGTTTGCGGTAAATCTGCCGCGCATATCCTTTGCCACATATGACATGAGCCAGTTTGTTTTAAACGGCGCCGCCATATTTGTTATAAAATGTCCGCCGAGAAACATTACGGTAAACAGCGCCGCCTTTATGCCGCTGTCAACCTTTATGTAGGGAATTGCGTACAAAAACACAAACATGAGCTGATTTATTAGCATAAGCGCCGTAACCATGCGCTTTACGGAGGATTTCGGCCGTATGAAAAGCGCCGCAATAACCTGTGCCGAAAAGCCGAACGACGAAAGCGCCGTAACAGTTCCAGTCACAGAATCGGATGCGCCGATGTTTTTAAGTATCGCCGCAAGGAACGCCCCCGTAATCAATATAGATATAAAATACTCCAGCGCCGCCTCAACCGTATATGCGCCCCTGTTTGCACGCAGACGCTTTTCACGCGCAGCGGCGCTTTCGCCGCCCTGCTTTGTATTTGTCTTTAATTCTTCTTTTATCACAATCCATCCGCCTCAGCTTTCATCTATGAAATATACCACAGATTTTGTCCCAAGGCAACAAAAAACGCTGCGAAAAATTTTCGAAATTCGCAGCGTCCTTATTTTTAGTCCGAATTGCACATTTTTTCGTTTAAATTACATGCTTTTAATCGTTTCCATAACATAATCGGCAAACTCAGCGCCTGTGCAGCCTGTATCGCGTCCCGTCAGAACAAGCTTCTTTTCCGTATACATGCACTTATCGAGAGCTTTTTCGAGTTTGTCCGCCTGCTGCTGATAGCCGATATGGCTCAAAAGCATTACCGCCGCACGAATTATGCTGCAAGGGTCGGCATACTGTGCTCTGCCCTCTTCAACCATTCTCGGCGCACTGCCGTGAATTGCCTCAAACATCGCATAGCGCTTTCCGATATTTGCACTGCCTGCCGTACCGACGCCGCCCTGAAACTCTGCCGCTTCGTCTGTGATAATGTCGCCGTAAAGGTTTGGAAGAACGACAACTTGAAACTGTGTTCTTCTTTTCGGGTCAACAAGCTTTGCCGTCATAATGTCGATGTACCAGTCGTCAAACTCAATTTCGGGATATTCCTCAGCAACCTTTTGGCATATGCTCAAAAACTTTCCGTCTGTTGTTTTTATAACGTTTGACTTCGTAACACATGTAACGCGCGATTTGCCGTTTTTCTTTGCATACTCAAACGCCGCCCGCGCAATTCTCTCACTGCCTTCGGTCGTTGTTATGCAAAAATCTACCGCCAAATCGTCATTTACATTTATACCCTTGCTGCCTACAGCATATGAACCCTCCGTGTTCTCACGGTAGAATGTCCAGTCAATCCCCTGTTCGGGAACTTTAACGGGGCGCACATTTGCAAACAAATCAAGCTCTTTTCGCATTGCAACGTTTGCGCTCTCGATATTCGGCCACTTATCGCCTTTGCGCGGCGTGGTTGTCGGTCCTTTGAGTATTACATGGCAGCTTTTAAGCTCCTCAAGCACATCGTCGGGAATTGCTTTCATGTGCTTTACGCGGTTTTCAATCGTAAGCCCGTCTATAACCTTAAATTCAACCTTTCCGGCTTTAACCTCATCTGCAAGCAAAAACTCAAGTATATGCTGTGCATGAGCGGTTATAAACGGTCCGATACCGTCGCCGCCGCATACGCCGATTACAATTTTATCAAGCGATGAATAGTCGATAAAATCCTTCGCCTGCTTCATTCTCTCAACTCTTTCGAGCTGTTCCTTTATAAGTTCGGCAAACTTCTGTGCCGTTTCGTTAATATTTTCCATCTTATATCTCCCCTATCCGCTGTTTATTATTTCGCATTTTTCTATTTTGCATTTTTCTTTGTATAGTTTATAAGTCCGCCCTCAAGCATTATGTCCTTCTGTCTGTCCGAAAGCGCAATGCCCATTTTATATTCAAGCGACTTTGTAACATTTTTTACCGTCACAATATCGCCCGACATAATCTGCTTCGGTGCGTCCTCTATAACAAGCTCGTCAAACTGCTCTATCGTGTCATAATCCGCCTCATTTTCAAACGTCATCGGAAGTATGCCCGAGTTTACAAGGTTTGCCGCATGTATACGCGCAAAACTCTTTGCCAAAACACCCTTCACTCCGAGATACAGCGGTGCAAGCGCAGCATGCTCACGCGAGCTTCCCTGACCGTAGTTTGAACCTGCAACGATAAATCCGCCGCCGTTTTCCTTTGCATTTTTCGGGAAATCGCTGTCACACGGCGTCAGACAAAATTCCGACAGATAAGGCACATTTGAACGGTACGGCAGAAGCTTTGCGTTCGACGGCATTATGTGGTCTGTCGTTATGTTGTCAACAACCTTTATGAGCGCCTTTCCGCTCACACTGTCAGGCATTTTTACATTAATCGGGAACGGCTTTATGTTCGGTCCGCGAACCACTTCAACATCATTCCCCTCAGGCGCCGGCGCAATTACCATGTTGTCATTTATGCAAAAATGCTTCGGCATCTCAACCTTCGGCGCCTCTCCGAGAGTTCTCGGGTCGGTCAGGACGCCCGTAAGTGCGCTTGCCGCAGCAACCTCGGGGCTTACAAGATAAACCTGCGCCGACACGGTACCGCTTCTGCCCTCAAAGTTACGGTTAAACGTACGGAGCGAAACAGCGTTTGTTTTCGGCGACTGACCCATGCCGATACACGGTCCGCATGCCGACTCAAGTATTCTCGCACCTGCGGCAACCATGTCTGCCAGAGCGCCGTTTTGTGCAAGCATCGTAAGCACCTGTCTTGAACCGGGCGCAATTACAAGGCTCACATCGGGGTGTATTGTCTTTCCCCTAAGTATCGCCGCAACCTTGCACATATCCATGTACGACGAGTTCGTACATGAGCCGATTGCAACCTGGTCAACCTTTATTTTTCCGATATTTTCAACAGTATCTACGTTGTCGGGGCTGTGGGGCTGTGCCGCCATGGGAACAAGCTCGCTTAAATCTATTGTAATTTCCTCATCATATACAGCGTCTTTGTCGCTCTCCAGACGCTTCCAGTCGCCCTCGCGGTCCTGTGCACGCATAAACTCAAGCGTCACATCATCGCTGGGGAAGATTGATGTTGTCGCACCAAGCTCCGCACCCATGTTTGTGATTGTCGCACGCTCGGGAACCGTCAGATTTGCAAGTGCATCGCCGCCGTACTCAATAACCTTTCCGACTCCGCCCTTTACGCTCATGCGTCTGAGCACTTCAAGAATTATGTCCTTTGCCGCAACCCACGGACGCAGCTTGCCCGTGAGGTTAACCTTACATACCTTCGGCATCATCAGATAATATGCGCCGCCGCCCATTGCAACCGCAACATCAAGTCCGCCGGCACCGATTGCAAGCATACCTATGCCGCCGCCTGTAGGCGTATGGCTGTCGCTTCCCAGAAGCGTCATGCCCGGTATGCCGAAACGCTCAAGCTGTACCTGATGGCATATGCCGTTGCCCGGCTTTGAGAAATATATGCCATGCTTCGACGTTACAGTCTGAATGTATTTATGGTCATCTGCATTTTCAAATCCCGACTGAATTGTGTTATGGTCAATATACGCAACGGATTTCTTTGTCTTTACCCTGTCAATCCCCATTGCCTCAAACTGCAAGTATGCCATTGTTCCGGTTGAATCCTGTGTGAGAGTCTGGTCAATGCGTATCGATATCTCTTCGCCCGCCTTCATCTCGCCCGAAACAAGGTGCTCCTTTATAATTTTCTGTGCCAGATTAAGTCCCATTTTTCTGCCGCCTTTCTGTTTATATGTATCAAATGTATTTATACATATAAAAGTACATACATAATAAATACATTTATATATCTTTTATACCAATGCGTCCGCTATATCATACGCATAGCATTATACTATATAATTTTACACAACATGCGCCGTATTGTCAATTATTTTTCCTATTTACTTGCCAAAATAAAGCACACAGAATATGCTTTTATGCTTTATATATCCAAACCGAGGTACGCTGCAATAATAAAAGGGAATGCAGTGTGCACTCCCTTAAAAAATATTTTGTCTTATTATTTTCCTGCCATCTTCATCATAAGCGAGAAGGTAATCTCATCCGAACCTGGCAACCACTCATGACCGAAATCGGGATAAATTATAACATTCTTTTTGCATGTCATTTTATTATATGCCGCAAACTGTGTTGACGGCGGACACGTCGTATCCATCATGCCCGTAAACATCGTAACATCGCCCTTTATACGCGGTACGAGGTACTGTATATCTATGTAGCCGAGCTTTGTGAATATTTCGTTTTCACGCTCATGGCGCGGGTCAAAATGGCGGAAATACTCTTTCAGCTCAATATATGCATCAACTGCCAAATCCATCTCCCATGTACGTCTGTAATCCGACAAAAACGGATATGACGGCGCCGCACATTTTATTCTCGGCTCAAGCGATGCACACGCAAGCGTAAGACCTCCGCCCTGGCTTCCGCCGAATGCGCCGACACGCGTTTCGTCGATATCGTCCATATCCATCGCAATTTTTGCGAGCTGAGCCGTGTCAAGGAATATATCTCTGAACAAAAGCTTTGACGGGTCATCATTATCAAGACCGCGGATAATATGTCCGCGATACGTATTTCCGACTACGCCGCCGACATCTTCCGATTTACCGCCCTGACCGCGGCAGTCAAGCGCAAATACGCAAAAGCCTGCCATAACATAGCCCAAAAGGCTCACCCATGAGGGCGATGAACCCGTATATCCGTGGAAAACCAGCACCGCAGGCATTTTGCCTTCGGCTTTTTCGGGCTTTAAGTATTTTGCATAAACTCTTGCCCCATGTACACCCGTAAAATACATATCGTAACATTTTGCGCCCGGAGCCTGAAAATCAGCCTCTTTTATATCAAGCTGCGGGTCTGTGCCGCGCATTTCCTCAAGCGATTTATTCCAAAACTCATCAAAATCCGCAGGTTTTGGATTTATGCCCATATACTCGCGCAGCTCTTCAATCGGTTTGTCAACTAACATTTTATACACATCCTTAAAATAAATATTTTATCTTATTTTAATATGAACCTCTCTGAGCTGCTGTTCCGTAACTTCATTCGGCGCACCCAAAAGCAAATCCTGTGCCGTTCCCGACATCGGGAATGCAATTATCTCACGTATTGAACTTTCGCCCGTCAGAAGCATTACCATTCTGTCAATTCCGGGAGCCATGCCGGCATGCGGCGGCGCTCCGTAGTGGAACGCATTATACAGCGCGGTGAACTTTTCTTTTATTGTTTCTTCGTTATATCCTGCAATTTCAAACGCTTTAAGCATAATCTTCGGGTCATGGTTTCTCACAGCGCCGCTCGAAAGCTCTACGCCGTTTACTACGATATCATACTGATATGCCAGTATGTCGAGCGGATCTTTATTCAAAAGCGCGTCCATACCGCCCTGCGGCATAGAAAACGGGTTATGTGTAAAGCCGATTTCGCCCGTTTCTTCATCGCGCTCATACATCGGGAAATCAACGATAAAGCAGAATTTAAACTCATCTTCCTTTATAAGCTTCATTCTGTTCGCAAGCTCTGTACGTATCTGCCCCGCCATCGTTTCAACAACGCCTGCTTTGTCGGAAATAAAGAACAAAACATCTCCGCCCTTTAATGCCGACTTTTCGATAAGCTCCTTTTTCTCATTATCGGGCAAAAATTTCGCAATCGGACCCGTAAGGTTAAATTCATCGTCACACTTTACATAGCCGAGACCCTTCATGCCGATTGACATGGCAAATTTGAGCATATTTTCAAAGAAGCTCTTCGGCTGACCGGCGCCGCCGACCAGATTTATCGCACGCACAATCGCTCCCTTAAACGGCGCAAAATCGGCACGCGCAAATATATCGGAAACATCGATTATTTCAAGCGGATTGCGCAAATCGGGCTTGTCCGTTCCGTATTTGAGCATTGCCTCTTTGTAAGGTATTCTCACAAAAGGCGCTTTGTCAACCTTTAAATCGGAGAATTTTTCAAATGTTGATGAAAGAACGTCCTCTGCCACGGCAAAAACGTCCTCCTGACTTGCAAACGCCATCTCAAAGTCAAGCTGATAGAACTCGCCCGGCGAACGGTCGGCACGCGCGTCCTCATCTCTGAAACACGGTGCAACCTGATAATAACGGTCAAATCCCGACACCATCAAAAGTTGTTTGAAAATCTGAGGCGCCTGCGGCAATGCGTAAAATTTGCCCTTATATTTTCTGCTGGGCACTAAAAAATCACGCGCGCCTTCGGGCGATGACGCCGAAAGTATGGGCGTCTGAATTTCGAGAAATCCGTGCTCCGTCATCTTCTCGCGCAGATACGATATAATCTGTGAACGCTTTATAATATTTGAGCGGACTTTCTCATTTCTCAGGTCAAGGAAACGGTATTTAAGTCTTACTTCTTCCTTTGTTTCCGTAGAAGTTGCAACCTCAAACGGAAGCGGATTGTAAACCGAACCGAGAATTTCTATCTTTGCGTCGGTAATCTCAATTTTACCCGTTGAAATCTTTTCGTTTATTGTTTCTTCATCTCTTTTTGAAACATTTCCGCATACGCTTATAACGGTTTCCTTTGAGAGTTTGTGAAGAATTGTATCGTCCTTTACGACAATCTGCGTTATGCCGTAACCGTCACGCAAATCAAGAAAAATTACTCCGCCGTGGTCGCGTATGTTGAAAACCCATCCGCACAAAGTCACCTTCCGCCCTATGCTGCTTTCATCAAGCTCACCGCAGGTGTGCGTTCTCAGCTTTGTTGAAAAATCCATTTCCATAACCTCCGAAATCTGTCTTTTTACATTATCGCTCACTTTTTAAAATTTTTTCTTTTAAAATATAATCAGATAAAACATAAACAGAATAATTTTTAAATATACCCATTTTTATTACATTATATACTATCTTTAAATTATACTGTTTTTTCTATATATTGTCAAGCATAATAACGTTTTAAAAATGCAAATATTTTAAGGTTTTATCACAAATCAAACACCGGCTTATACAAATTCATTACAGCATATCAATTTTTTTAATGCGGTTAAATATATACATAACACACGAAATCAAAACCGGCAGACAGCATACCGCCAAAAGCAATATAAACACGCCGTTCCAGCCAAAGCTGTCGGCGGCATGTCCGAGTCCGTATGAGCTGATTGTACTGCCCGCATAACAGCAGCCGTTTAATATTCCTGCCAGAAGTCCCGAATTTATTTTATCGCGCGTATATATCGGAACTCTATTTGTTATTATGTTATTTACGCCATACATAAACAGCGAAATCAGTCCGAACAATAAAAGAATAATTTGCCAATACGGTGTTTTTATAAACAAAATTACAATAACGATACAAACTGCCGCAATTGTGCACCATATGCACAAAAGAAAAATAAACGATTTTATTTTCTTTTCCGCCGCCGCATTCATCACAGCAGCAAAACAGCCCAGCACAGGCAAAAACAGCGTCAAAAAAATCGATAAGCTGCCCGGCAGGTTAAAATTCTCTTTGAGTATCGCCGGTACCCATGTTGTAAGTCCGTCTTTTACAAGATTGTTTGCCACGGCAAAAATCCCGATAACCACAATCATAATAACAAAAGAAACACATACCTTATTTTTGCTGTCATGCGGTTTTTTTGTATCGGCTGCTTTGTTTTCGTCTTGTATACCTTCGCCGCGGAAAGCCCTTTTGTATAATAAAAACCATATTGCGGCAACAGCCGTCATAACTGCCGCTCCGAGCAAAAACGAATAAGAATAGCTGTCAAAAACCGAAAATATTGCACTTGCGCCGTATGTAATAAATGTTCCCGCTGTAGCAGTTGTGCTCATGGCAACTATTGATTTTGATAAATCTTCTGCTTTTAAATTTTCGGATATAACACAAATTAAAATCGGCCAAAGAGTTGATTGCAGCGCACCGTTAACAAGCCACATATATTTGATACAGTAAAACGGAACCCCGAAGAATACGGCAAGATTTAAAATTGATGACATAATCAGTGAAAAAGTAATTATAAATCTTTTGTTATAATATTTACAGAGCAATCCGTTCACAATCTGACCGACTCCGTATGCAAAAAAGAAAAACGTTGTCACAAGTCCGGCATCTGCATGATTTATGCCAAAAGCCTCCATAATCGGAGTTATATTTGAATTATAGCTGTATCTTCCCATATATGCGGCAGTATATACAAGCCAGCACAAAACAATGGGCAGCCATGCTGTCTTTCGGCGCAAACCATTTCCTTCAGGAACCACTTTTTTTTCCATAATACAACCCCTCTTATTAAAATAACCGAAACAAATTATCTGATTACCTTAGTATAATACTACTTTTATTGCAACTGTGTCAACATAAATATCAAAAATGCAGATAATTTTCTTGACATGCGGATCATAAGGCGTTATAATATCTTTAGTACTTTACTGTGATAAAGATGTAAATTATAATAAAAATATTATCCGGCATGCCGTTTTAAAATTTTTTCACGGCATCCGACAGAACGGAGGCTTTTTATGCTTAATCTGAAATATCATACGCCCGAGGGTGTAACCGACTGTCTGCCCGACGAATACAGCATAAAACATTCGACCGAAAGAAAGATTGAAGATACGTTTTTTTCATACGGCTACAAAGGCATACAGACACCGGCATTTGAGTATATAAACATATATTCCGACAGTACGGGCGATGTATCGGCACAAAAGCTCTATAAGTTTTTTGACCCTCAGGGGCGCACACTTGCTCTGCGCGGAGATATAACGACATCGATTGCGCGCGTCATGGGCACAAAATACAATCCCCCTCTGCCGGCAAGACTTTGCTATGTTGCCGACGCATTCCGCTACAACGGCTCCGCCTCCGCAAACAGCTCCGAATTTACACAGGCAGGAATTGAGCTTATCGGCGACAACTCGTGCGAGGCAGATGCAGAAGCGGTAATTGTGACAATAAACGCACTTTTAAACGCCGGACTTGATGAATTTCAGATTGATATGGGGCAGGTTGAATTTTTCAAAGGGCTTGCCGAACAAATCGGACTTTGCGGCGAAGATTATGAAAAAATATGCACAATGATTGATTTCAAAGATTCATTTTCGATAGAACAGGCTGTAAAAAAATACAGCGCCGACGAAGAGATAAAAAAGCTTTTGTGCCGTATGCCGTATCTTTTCGGCGATGCCGATGTAATTGATGAGGCTTTTGTGCCGAATTTAAATAACCGCTCATCAAAGGCGCTCGAAAATCTGAAAGAGGTTTACGAAATAATACAGTCATGCGGCTATGAAAAATATGTTTCCATAGACCTCGGCATGCTGCAAAGTATCGATTATTATACGGGCGTAATTTTCAAAGGCGTAACCTATGACGTAGGCTTTTCGGTATGCGGCGGCGGACGATATGACTCACTCATAGGCAGCTTCGGCAAAGATATGAGCGCTGTCGGAATTGCAATAAGTGTGAACCGTGTTTTAAGCGCACTCATGCGCCAGAATAAAATATCGGATAAAAACACAACAGACGCGGTAATTATGATGAAGCCCGATTACGGCAATTCATTCAAAGCCGCGGACATACTTCGCAAAAATAAAATCAAAGCCGAAAATTTCTACGGCAGTTCTTTGGAAAAGGCGTTTTCATATGCCGCCGAACGCGGTATAAAAAATGTGGTTGAAGTATGCGGCGACAGCATAAAAATTTATAAATCCGAAAATGAATACCGCGAAGTTAAAATAAACGAAATCGGAGATGGCTTTTCAATATAAAACCGCTTTCATATAAGCCTTACGAAAAAATTTAAAGCGCCTCCAAAATTTTTATCTCAGACGAAACGTCTTGTGCACAAAAATCTTCTTTATCTATATACTGCATACTGCGCAAAAGAAGATTTTATTTTATTACTGTTTTTGCCGAAGCGCAGCGGCGGAATGGAGTTTTTTATGAAATACCTTACAATAGCGCTTGCAAAAGGCAGGCTTGCCGAAATTTCAATGGATTTATTTATGCAGATAGGGCTTGACTGCTCCGAAATGAAGAAAAAAAGCAGAAAGCTTATTTTTACCGATGAAAAAAATAAGGTTAAGTTTATTCTGGTAAAAGCCTCCGATGTGCCGACATATGTTGAATACGGCGCCGCAGATATAGGAATTGTCGGAAAAGATACACTGCTTGAAGAAGGCAGAAACTTATACGAAATGATAAATCTCGGCGTAGGCAAATGCCGCATGTGCGTATGCGGTCCCGAGGAGATGCGCGGCAAGCTTGAAACGGTAAATAACCTGCGTGTTGCCTCAAAATTCACAAACATTGCCGGAAATTATTTTTTCCGCGATAAGGGCAGAACAGTTGAAATAATAAAGCTTCACGGTTCTGTTGAGCTTGCTCCGCTCGTCGGTCTTTCCGAGGTTATAGTCGATATAGTCGAATCGGGGAAAACGCTTGAAGAAAACGGACTGTGCGTTCTTGAAACAATATGCGATATATCCGCACGCTTTGTCGTAAACCGTGTCAGCATGAAAATGGAGCGCGGGCGCATACTTGATATTGTGTCAAAAATGCGCGGTGTTCTTGCAAATACCGAGGCATAAGTTTTAATACAAAAATAATTTTAATGCAAAAGGGCTGGTTTTTAATATGAAATTATATCCTGCAATAGACATAAAAGACGGAAAATGTGTGCGTCTTTTTAAAGGACGCTTTGATGAAGTCACAGTTTACGGCGATAACCCTGCCGAAATTGCACAAAAATGGGAAAGCGCCGGCGGAGAATTTCTGCATGTGGTTGACCTCGACGGAGCGCTTGCCGGAGAAAGTGTCAGCGGCAAAGCCATAAAAAGCATATGCGAAAGTGTAAATATTCCCGTTCAGACAGGCGGAGGAATAAGAAGTTTAAACGATATCGAAAAACGCTTGTCATGGGGCATAAATCGTGTTATACTGGGTACAGCGGCAGCAGATAACCCCAATTTTGTAAGCAGCGCAATAAAAACCTTCGGCGCAGACAAAATCGTTGTCGGCATCGACGCAAAGGACGGCTATGCTGCAACTCAAGGCTGGGAAAATGTGAGCAGATATAAGGCGGTCGATTTTGCCATAATGATGGGTGAGCGCGGTGTAAAAACAATCGTTTATACCGATATTTCAACCGACGGAACGCTCGCCGGGCCGAATGTTTCGGCTATGTGCGAAATGGCCGAGGCTGTAGGAGATATTGATATAATCGCCTCCGGCGGCATAGGCAGCCTTGATGATATTTTGTCGCTTTCAAAAAGCGGCGTCGGCGGAGTTATAGTCGGAAAAGCGCTTTATACAGGGCGCGTTGACCTCAAAGAGGCTGTTATGAAAACAAAAAATTTATAAAACATATTAAGGACGGCGAAAGCAAATGAGTTTTGTTGATGAAGTAAAATTTGATGAAAAAGGGCTTGTGCCCGCTGTTGTGCAGGATATAGATACAAACCGTGTACTCATGGTTGCATACATGAATAAAGAGTCTTTGGAGATGACTCTTAAATCAAAAAAGGCAACATTTTTCTCAAGAAGCAGACAGAAATTATGGGTAAAAGGCGAACACTCGGGACATTTTATGAATGTAAAAGAAATATATGTCGACTGTGACGCAGATACGCTCATTTTAAAGGTAAAGCCGGACGGCAGCGCATGCCATACTGGAAATTTTTCATGCTTTTACAGAAAAGCTGACGAAAATAACGAGCTTTTTGAGGTTGAAACCGCAAACGGCGCAGACCCTGGAATTTTTTCAGATGTGTATAAAGTAATCGAGGACAGGCGCGATAATCCGAAGGAAGGCTCATACACAAACTATCTGTTTGATAAAGGGATAGATAAAATATTAAAAAAAGTCGGTGAAGAAACGGCAGAAGTTATCATCGGAGCAAAAAATGCAAGCAAAGATGAGATACAGTATGAGGTTGCCGATTTGATGTATCATCTTTCCGTAATGCTCTGCGAACGCGGACTTGACTGGCACGATATATATGAAGAGCTGCATAAGAGATATAAATAAATTATATTTTTAATAAATTTTGAAAGGAATACATACATATGACAAAAAAAATACTGAGTATCATACTTGCGGCAGTTACGGCATTTGCTCTCTTCGGCTGCAATAAAAACAATAACACCGAACCCTCGCCTTCGCCCTCACCTTCTCCGAGCACAGCGCCGGCAGTTACCGAGCCTGTAAATATAGAAAGCGAAATTGTCGGTCAGTGGGTCCCTGTTGGATATGAAAAAGAAGGGTATATGCAGTTTTACAATGACGGCAAAGCAGTAAAAGTTACAGTTTCAAGTGATGGCGAACAAAAAGTCTATGAGCAAAAATACTATCTTGCATCGGACGACACGTTTAAACTGGTATATAAAGACGGAAAAGAGTCCGACACATACAGATTTGAGATTATAAATGACGGAAAAACTTTGAATATATATGAAACTACAAATTCTTTAAATATGCCGAGTGAGTTCTATAGGATAGATGATATCGAATAGTAATAGTAAAAATAGTAACAGTAAAACGGGAGAAATTAATATCTCCCGTTTTTTATTTTGTTATTATTTTGTTTAATATTTATTTTCCGTTTGTTCATACGCAGGTCACAATTATACTCTATAATAACAAACGTAACATAAAAGTCTTCTTCATATATTTCCCCTTAAAAAGTGTAAAGGCGCTGTGTAAAAAGCAGCGCTTTTATACTTTTTAATTATATTACGCAATTTTTCGGTTTTTATTGTTTGGCTGTTAAAAATAATATTAATTTTAACTCTTGCTTAATTTATATTTTTTTGATATAATAAACAGGTAGATTTATGCATTTAAAAATATATAAAATATGGTATTTAACGTTTTTCTGTTTAATTTATACTGTATTTTTTTTACAGACAAAATATATTAATACAATATATAGTTACAAACATTACGGGATAAAAAAATTATTAATAATTAAATCACATTTTTATCCACAGCGCAAATGTAAAAAAAGTATTGATTTTAAAGCTTTTTTTATAAAAAACATAAAAGTTATCCACAAATGTTTATAACTATGTGGATAACTTATCAAAAATTATACTATACAACAATTTGTTTTGCAGAATTTATAATACATACGATAAATTTTATAAAAAAGCAGTATTTTTTAACTGAGAAATAATTTTTATTAAGAAGTGGAGTTTTTTTGATGGAAGCAGTTCAAATTTGGAATGATGTTTTAAAGCTGATAGAGCCTGAAGTTACAAATTTAGCGTTTACAACATGGTTTAAAGACATTAATCCCGTATTTATAGACACAGATACGATTACCCTTTCTGTATCAAACGACCTTATTTTGTCAACAATTAAAAGAAGGTTTATGGACCTTATACAAAACGCGCTCAATTCGGTGCTTGGCTCACATTATAACGTAAATATCGTAATAGGCGATAATTATGAAGTGAAAAAGTCCGAGCCGCAGACTGAAAATAACAATACGGGCGAGGTTGGCGCGGATAATTTCTATATAAATCCGAAATACACATTTGAATCGTTTGTCGTAGGAAATTCAAACCATTTTGCACATGCCGCAGCCGTTGCCGTTGCGGAGGCGCCGGCACAGACATATAACCCGCTGTTTTTATACGGCGATTCGGGACTTGGAAAAACACATCTTATGCATGCTATCGCAAACTATGCAAAAATGATGAACCCGAGTGCAAAAATAGTTTATATTTCCTCGGAAAAGTTTACAAATGAGCTTATACTTGCAATTGCAAAAAGAACGACGGCACAGTTTCGTCAAAAATACAGAAACGCCGACATACTGCTTATCGATGATATACAGTTTCTTGCCGGAAAGGAAATGGCTCAGGAGGAATTTTTCCATACATTCAACGACTTGTATAATGCAAATAAACAGATTGTGCTCACAAGCGACCGTCTGCCGAGAGAGATAAATACTCTTGAGGACAGACTGCGCACACGTTTTGAATGCGGACTTATAGGCGATATAAAGCCGCCGGATTATGAAACAAGAATTGCAATCCTTCAGAAAAAAGCGTCACAGGATATGGTTGATGTTCCGTATGATGTGTACTGTTATATGGCGGACAGTATAAAATCGAATATACGTGAGCTTGAAGGAGCGCTGACAAGAATTATATCATACTCAAAAATTACCGGCAGAAAGCTTGATTTGCAGCTTGCCGAGGAAGCTCTTTCAACCGTTATAGAGCAAAAGGGTGTTGTGAGAATTACCGCAAAATCAATAAATGAAACCGTTTCAAAATATTACAACATACCGATTGAAGATATAAAAGGCAAAAGAAAGACCCAGGATATTGCCGACGCAAGACAGGTTGCAATGTATCTGTGCAGAACGCTTACGGATATGTCATTTGTCGTAATAGGCAAAGAATACGGCGGCAGACATTATACAACGGTAATGCATGCGGTTGATAATATAGAAGAAAGCATAAAAAAGAATTCAGACGTAAAAAACGCTGTTGAGTCTATGACAAAGCAGCTTAAAACAATATTAAACTAACATATATGTTTTACACATTCTTATATGGAAATGTGCAAAGGTTAATGTGGACGGGTGTTTAAATGTGATTTGTGTGGATTACTTTTATATGTTATCCTTACCTTATTCATGCGCATAAACCGCGTCGCTGCGGCATTTATAAGGCTTTTCCATACAATCCGTATATACTACTTCTACTGCTTCTATAAATAATATATTATTATTTTATTATTATATAAAATAATTAAAAATATAAAGGACTGATTTTAATGAAGTTCATATGTGACAAAACAAATTTGCTCGAGGCTATAAATACGGTACAGAAGGCCGTAAGCTCAAAATCAACTCTGCCCATACTTGAAGGTATACTTATAGAATGTACTGACGGCAAAATCGTACTGACGGGAAATGACCTTGAAATCGGAATAAGATACGAAGTTGAAGCAAGCGTTTCCGAAGAAGGCAGCATAGTTTTAAATTCAAGAATGTTCGGCGATATTATAAGAAAGCTTCCCGACGCACCTGTACTTATCGAAAGCGACGAAAACAATATCACAAAAATAAAATGTGTAAATGTAGATTTTAATATTTCCGGTCTGCTCGCATCGGAATTTCCGAAAATAACGGAGATTGAAAAGAAAGAACGTGTAAAAATCGAAAATATTAAGATTAAAAAGATGATTAAGCAAACTATTTTTGCCGTTTCGATACGTGAAAATAAACCTGTGCTTACGGGCGCACTGTTTGAAATTGAAAACAGCCGCTTTACAATGGTTGCAAGCGACGGATACAGGCTTGCAATAAGAAACGAAAGCATAGATGACTGCGGCTTCAGTGTAAATGCGATTGTGCCCGGAAAAACGTTAAATGAGCTTTTGAAAATAATAAAAGACGATGATAACTTTGTCGATATATATTTTACTGATAAAAACGTCTTGTTTGAGTTTGAAAATTTCACAGTCACATCAAGACTCCGCGACGGCGAATATATAAAATATAAATCGGCGATACCTTCGGAATACAACATAGAAATAAATGCAAATGTGATGTCTTTCTGCGAGTCTATAGACAGAGCATCACTTATAATTAACACAGAATCGGCAAAAAGTCCTTTGAGGCTCGATATAAGTGACGATACCGTTACAATAAGCTGCAGCTCACATATGGGAAAGGTTTCGGACATAATAAACGTTGATTCGAGCGGCGGAGAACTTGTTATAGGTTTTAACCATAAGTATTTATGGGACGCTCTGAGAAACTGTGAAAACGAAGATGTAAAAATGAATTTTATATCGGAGAGATATCCTTTGGTTATAACGCCTTTGGAGGGCGATGAGTTTTTGTATATGATACTTCCGGTTATAATTCAGGCATAAATTTTATGTATTAAAAAAGAGGTTAAACATGAAAACAGAAAATATGCAAATCAGCATAAAAACCGAATATATAAAGCTTGACCAGCTCCTGAAATACAGCGGAATTGCCGAAAACGGTTCTGACGCAAAGGATATGATTTTAGATGAAATTGTAAAATTTAACGGTGAAATATGTACGATGCGCGGTAAAAAGGTACGCTCGGGCGATATTGTTGAAGTTGATTTTGAAGATGAAACCGTTATAATTTCGGTAGAGTGATATGTATATAAAAAGCATAAAATTAAAGGATTTTCGGAATTATGAAAATGCATTTATAAGCTTTTCCGAAGGCACAAACATAATTTACGGAAATAATGCGCAGGGAAAGACAAACATACTTGAATCGATATTTCTTTTCTGCACGGCGCGCTCACACAGGCGTGCGTCGGATAAAGAAATGATACGCCGCGGCGCAGATTTTGCAAATATAGAAATAAGCTTTACTGACGGCATAAGAGATTATGATGGAAAAATGCGCATACTTGACGGCAAAAAAAAGTCGGTTTTAATAAACAGTGTAAATATAAAAAAAATCAGTCATATTGCGGATTATATAAATGTTGTAATGTTTTCGCCGGACGATTTGTCGGTGATAAAGGATTCGCCGTCATACAGGCGCAGATTTTATGATATGTCCATAAGCCAGATTTCGCCGGCATATGTTTCTTTGCTTAATGAATATATAAAAATTTTAAATCAGAGAAATAATCTGCTTAAAGAAATAAAAAAAACGGGAAATGATGACACGCTTGAAATATGGGACAATTATCTTATTGATTTATCATGTAGAATTACAAAATACAGATGTGAGCTTACAAAAAGGCTCTGTGATGAGGCAAAAAAAATCCACAGTGAAATTTCGGGCGAGGAGCTTGATATAAAATATATTTCAAACTGCGGCGAAAATACAGACAATACAGAAAAGCTCAAAGAGGAAATGGGCGAAAAAATAAAAAAGACGCGCCGCCGCGATATTGAAACAGGGACAAGTAATACAGGCTGTCACAGAGATGATTTTGTGTTTTTGATAAACGGTTCAGATGTGAAAATTTACGGTTCACAGGGACAGCAGAGAAGCGTCATACTGAGTCTGAAGCTTGCTCTTACTGAAATTATAAAATCGGTGCGCGGTGCATACCCGATAATTTTGCTTGATGATATAATGAGCGAGCTTGATGAGTTAAGACGCAGATATGTTTCACAGAAAATTGAAGGCAAGCAGGTTATTTTAACATGTACCGACAGAGAGCAGGAGAGAGATTTTCCGTGCGTTAAATATTTTTATGTTGCAGATAACTCTGTAAAAGAGGATAGTTAAAATACAAATATCGGGAGAGATAAAAAATGTATCTTCATCTTGGTATGGACGTAGTTGTGAGGCAAAAGGAAGTTATTGCGATTTTGGACCTTGATACAACTTCGGTTTCAAAAAATACGAGAGAATTTTTAAATACGGCACAGAAAAGGGGAAATGTCATTGATGTGAGCAAAAATGACCTTCCGAAAAGCTATGTTCTGTGCGGAAACAAAAACGACTTCAGACTGTATATATCGCCTTTGTCGGCACAGACAATCTATAAGCGTGCCGCGTCAAAGTTTATGGCTGAATAGAAATAAATTAAGTTAACAATATAGTTTTTTAATAGATTATCAAGTCTGTAAATAACAGAAAGGATATGTAAAAATGAGTGAAAATAATTCGGTAAATAATTATGACGAAAGTCAGATACAGGTGCTTGAGGGGCTTGAAGCCGTAAGAAAGCGCCCGGGTATGTATATAGGTTCAACCTCCATACGCGGACTTCATCACCTTGTGTATGAAATTGTCGATAACGCCATAGATGAGGCTCTGGCGGGATTTTGTAAAAATATAACCGTTACGATTGATAAGGGTAATATTGTGACGGTAGTCGATGACGGACGCGGTATTCCCGTAGGTATTCATCCGAAAATGGGAATTTCCACGCTTGAGGTCGTGTTTACAATACTTCATGCCGGCGGCAAATTCGGCGGAGGCGGATATAAGGTTTCCGGCGGACTTCACGGCGTTGGTTCATCTGTTGTAAACGCGCTGTCAAGCTGGCTTGAGGCTGAGGTTTATACAGGTGAGGAGATTTATTATCAGAGATTTGAGCGCGGCAAAAGCTGCGGTGACGCAAAGGTTATAGGAAAGACCGACAGAACAGGCACAACCGTAAGGTTTTTGGCTGACGATACGATTTTTGAAACGATTGAGTATGAATATGACACGCTTCTGAAGCGTTTGCGTGAGCAGGCATTTCTGAATGCCGGTGTAAACATTTTGTTTACCGATAACCGCGGCGAAGAGCCTGTTGTGAATAAAATGCATTATGAGGGCGGCATACGCGAGTTTGTAAAATATATGAACCGCAGCAAAGTGCCGATTCATGACAATGTTATATATTTTGACGGTAAAAAGAACGATTCATATGTCGAAATTGCAATTCAGTATACGGAAAGTTATAATGAGAACATAATAAGCTTTGCAAACAACATAAATACTACCGAGGGCGGTACGCATGAGGTTGGTTTTAATGCCGCGCTTACAAGGGTATTTAACGATTATGCGAGAAAATATAATATACTTAAAGAAAAGGATCAGAATCTGAAAGGCGAAGATGTGCGCGAGGGAATAACAGCCGTTATAAGCGTAAAGGTTGTTGAGGCACAGTTTGAGGGACAGACAAAGACCAAGCTCGGAAATTCCGAGGTCAGAGGGCTTGTTGACAGATGTGTCAGCGATAAATTTTCGGAATTTCTTGAAGAAAATCCGGCTGTTGCAAAAATTATACTTGAAAAGTCACTTACGGCATCACGTGCCCGTGAGGCGGCAAGAAAAGCCCGTGAGGCTACAAGAAAAACAAATACCTTCGGCGATACATCGCTTCTGGGCAAGCTTGCACGCTGCTCAGGCGATAATCCCGAGAAAAATGAAATATATATCGTAGAGGGTGATTCTGCGGGCGGCAGCGCAAAGCAGGGCCGTGACAGAAGCTTTCAGGCGATACTTCCTCTGTGGGGAAAAATGCTTAATGTTGAAAAGGCGCGTATCGATAAGGTTTACGGAAACGAAAAGCTTCTGCCGATTATAATGTCGCTCGGAACCGGTATAGGCGATGAATTTGATATCACAAAACTGAAATACCATAAAATTATAATTATGGCAGATGCCGATGTTGACGGTTCGCATATACGCACACTTCTGCTTACGTTCTTTTTCAGACACATGCGTCCTTTGGTTGACGCGGGATATATATATCTTGCACAGCCGCCGCTGTTTAAGGTTTCAAAAGGCAAAGAAGTAAAATATGTGTATAAAGACGAAGATTTGCCGAAGGTTACGGCTGAGATGGGCGGAAAATGTGATGTTCAGCGTTATAAGGGTCTTGGTGAGATGACGGCGACACAGCTTTGGGAAACGACAATGAACCCCGAAACGAGAATTATGCTCCGTGTAAATATTGAGGACGCAATTTTGGCTGATGAAATGTTTACGGTGCTTATGGGAGATAATGTTGAGCCCAGACGTGACTTTATAGAGCAAAATGCGACATTTGTTACAAACCTCGATATATAGTTTTTGGCAAATTATAAATAAAAAATCCATACCGTAAAATCAGCGGTATGGATTTTTACATAAGCATAAATTTTTAAAGAATTTTTTCCATTCCTATTTTTTGAATTTTCAGCCCTATGTGCTCATAAAATCTGACAGCATTTATGTTATCTGCCCACACATTCAAAGTTACGTTGTAATATCCGCTTTTTTTGGCATATTCAACAACATATTCATAAAGCTTTTTTCCGATACTCATACCGCGCGCGGCTTCATCTACGCATAAATCATCGATATAAAGTGTTTTTACATCGGTAAGCGAGTTATCGTTTATAAACTGCTTATGAATACAGAACGCATATCCAAAGATTCCGCTTTCATTTTCCGCAACAAAAATCGGTCTTTTGTCATCTGAAATAATTTCTGATAATTCGCTGTCCGTATATTTTTTGCCGCCCTTTTTAAATAAATCGGGGCGCACATCACTGTGAACTTTATGAACCTGATACAAGAGCTTATTTATAGACGGAATATCTCTGTTTTCCGCACGTCTGATTTTTATACTGTCCATTTTTATCCTCTGACTTTTATTATTAAAAAGATTTACCGAAACATTTCAACGGCTTTTTGCAGCTGCAAATCCTCATCGTATGAAAGCGTTGTGCTCGGAGCGTCACTGCCCGACTCAATAACCGTATCCGGCATAATGCCCTTTTCATGTATACATTCGCCCGTCGGTGTAAAATATCTGTCAACAGTAACACTCATACCGCCGCCGTTTTTCAGCGAAAATACGTTTTGTGTAATACCTTTGCCGAACGATTTTGTGCCGATAACGGATTTTACTCGGTTATTGCCCGAAAGGGCGCCCGTCAAAACCTCCGAGGCGCTTGCCGTATCGCCGTTTATAAGAAGTATAAGCTCACAGTCGGTCATTTTTCCTTCGGCATAAAAATCTTCACGCTTGCCGTTTTTATCCTGTGTGTAAACAACGAGTTTACCTTCGCCTAAAAATTTTCCCACAACTCTTATACATGTGTTAAAATCACCGCCGCCGTTATCGCGAAGGTCAAGTATGAGCTTTTTCATGCCGCTGTTTATAAGTGAGTTCAACTCTGCCTCAACTTCTTCATCAGTATCCGCGTCAAACGAAATCAGGCGCATATATCCGATATCGCCCTCAAGCATTTTTGATGCGGCTGTTTTAAGATGAATTTGCTCACGAGTCAGAACAGTGTCAAATTCTTCTTTGCCGTCACGCTTTATTGTGAGTGTAACCTGTGTGCCGGCAGGATTTTGAAGATTTGCACCGCGCATTGCGTCAGCGGCAGCATCGGTATCGCTGCCGTATGAAACGCCGTCAACCGCCGTAATTATGTCGCCAGGCAAAATACCTGCTTTTGCGCCCGGTGCGTCCTCATACGGAAGAACCACGATAATTTCGTTTTTATCAGGGTCTGCGCTTATAACAATTCCGACACCGACATATTCTCCCGTTGCACTTTCCATATATTCTTCAAATTCCTTCGGAGAATAATATTTTGTATAAGGGTCGCCCGTTGCCTCAGCCATACCCTTTGCGGCTCCGTAATACAGTTCGTTTTCATCGACATCGCCGATATAGAGCTTTTCAATGTACATTTTTACCTCACTCAGCAGTGCATTTGATACTTCACCGCCATCGGTAATATAATCCACCAAAATTCCGCTGCCGAGTGTCAGAAACAGTGCGCTCGTGAAAAAGAATGTCACAACCACACTTATAACCGATGTAATTACAATTTTTGATTTATAGTTCAAATATATCGCCCCGATTTCAGATTATGCCAGTTTATTATATGTCCTTTTATTAATATATGATTAATTACAGGCCGATATACGGTGCAGGGTCAAGATACTGACCGTTTTTGATTATTCCGAGATGTATATGCGGACCTGTTGAATTTCCCGTAGAACCGGCAAGGGCAATCTGCTGACCGCGTTTTACCTGTTGACCGACACTTACCTGAAGTACGCTGTTGTGCGCATAAAGCGTGGTAATCGAGCCATGGTCTATGGTTATACAGTTACCGTATGCATTTCTCCAGCCGGAGCCTGTAACAACGCCGTCCTCACATGCGAGAACCGGTGTGCCGAGAGGTACGGCAATATCTATGCCCGTATGGTTATTCGGCACACCCCTGAAGGTACGCCAGCCGAAACGTGAGGTTATTGTGCCCGAATTTGTGCTCGGCCAGCCGAGTGTACCGCCCTTGTATGTATTTGCCGCTGCTTTTACGCCCGAGTTTTTTGCTGCGGCGATTGCATTCAGTATGCTTTGATTTTCCTTCTCTTTTTCGGCAATCTGTGCTTTTATTTCCTGTTCGCTCTGAGCAAGCTTGCCTATAACGGATTCGCTTTCATCACTTTTTTCCTGCATTGCGGATTTTTGCGATGACAGTTCCGATTTTAAGCTCACATTTGCGGCTTTTGCCTCTTCAACAACCTTTTTTGCCGTTTCAATACTCTTTTTTGATTCCGTAAGCTGCGATATAAGCTCCTGGTCATGAGAATAGAGCTGCTTTACCATATCTATTCTCACGAGAAGGTCGGAAAAGCTTGTGGCAGAAAAAAGTATCTCTGCATAAGACATACTTCCTCTTTCACACATAACGCGCAGACGTTTTCTCAGAAGCTTGTCCGATTCATCGATATTGCTTTCAAGCTCTGCTATCTCCTTCTGCTTTTGTGCTATGTCGCTTTCATTTTTTGCAATGGTTTTGTTTATGGAATCGATTTTTCCGGCAATTGTTGAAATATCGTTATCGAGCTGCTCCTTCTTTTCCTGCATTTCCTTTTTCTCGCGCTGAGTTTCTTCGAGCTGCTGTTTAAGCTCATTCTGATTTTGCTTGTTTTTATTAAGCTTGTCATTAAGATCGGAAGAAGAAGCCGCCGACGCAACCATTGAGTATATCGAGCCGACCGCAATAGGGCCTACAATGCCCAAAAACATTGCAGCGGCAAGAATTATACAAACTACGGTTAAAGTTTTCTTTTTCATAATATCAGTAACCTTTCTTAAAACACAAATCTTTAAATATAAAAATATAAGATCAGCTTTAATAAAATTTTTACACGTCAAGATGCTTTCTCAGTGACATTCCGCTTCCGACAGCGCCTATTGCGGCGCCTATAACAACAAACATCGAAATAAGAATCCACCATATTTCCTCATAGGTTTTCAGCTTAAACAAGTCAAAATTAAATCCGGAAATCCAGCCGCCGACAGCGATATATGCCCATGATATGACGGCAAATGCCGCAAGTGCGCCGATTATTCCGATTATAATTCCCTCAAAAATGAACGGCCAGCGTATAAACCAGTTTGTCGCACCGACAAATTTCATTACGTTTATTTCTTTCCGGCGCGAATATACGGCAAGCTTGATTGTGTTTGCAATAATAAATATCGATACAACCCCAAGGATAATCATTATCCAAAAACTCAGCGTTCTGACAGTGCCCGTTACCTCTAAAATGGTATTTATAACGGACTGGTCATTTTTAACCTCGGCAATGCCGTTTATTTTTCCGATTTGCTCCATGGTCTGCTGTGCCAGAGATAAATCGGTAAGCGATATGTTGTACGAATCGCGGAACGGATTATCCGTTTCATAGCCGTTCAAAACATCTGCATTTTCGCCGAATATGCCGCGCATATAATTCAGAGAGTCCTCTTTTGTAAAAAGTTCGGCAGAAGCAACATTCGGTATAGACTCTATCTGCGTTTTTATACCTGAAAGCTGCTGCTGTGAAACAGTTTGGGAAACAAACGCCTGAACGGGACAGTCGTTCTTTATCTGGTCAGCTATGTAATTCACATTTATTCCCAAAACCAGAAACAGTCCGAGAATAAGCATACAGCAAAACACGGTAAAAATTGAAGTGACACTCGTAAGACCGTTTCTTATAATACTGTGTGTTGCCTGGGAAATAAAGTAACGGAGATTATTCACCTTCAATGTCATCGTAACCCCCTTTGACTTCATCTCGCACAAGCTGACCGTCCTCAATTGCGATAACGCGCTTCTGCATTGTATCAACTATATCTTTTGCATGAGTAGACATAACCACGGTTGTTCCGCGCATGTTTATGTCGCTCAAAAGCTTCACAATTTCAACCGCAGTCTGCGGAGGAAGCGAAGCAGTCGGCTCATCTGCAAGCAGTATGGGCGGATTGTTTGCCAGCGCACGCGCAACGGCTACACGCTGAGCCTCACCGCGCGAAAGCTGTGTCGGAAAAAGACGCGCTTTATTCGACAGCCCGACCATGCTCAGAAGTGACGGAACCTGGCGGCGTATCTGGCGCCTTGTTGCGCCGACAACCTTCATCGCAAAGGCAATATTTTCATATACTGTTCTGTCATCAAGAAGGCGGAAATCCTGAAATACCACGCCGATTGAGCGCCGCAGATACGGGATATCCTTCTTCTTCAAATCCTCAACATGCACACCGTCGATAACGATTGAGCCGCTTGTCGGAAGCTCCTCATGCATCAAAAGACGGGTGAGAGTTGATTTTCCGGCGCCGCTCGGACCAACGACAAAAACAAAATCGCCTTTATTTATATGAAAGCTTACATTATCAAGCGCCACAGTGCCGTTTTCATATGTTTTTGTAACGTTTTCAAAAATAATCATAATTATACTATCTCCAACTATACTATCTTAGGTGAAATATCCCATCTGTTAAACGGCAGCCTATATTTTCATGGGATTTGCAACAAGATACTGATTAACCATCATTGCAACTTTAAATACAACCGCGTCATCAAATTTGCGCAAATCAAGACCGATTGTTTTCAGAACCTTGTCCAAACGGTACACAAGCGTATTTCTGTGAATATAGAGCTTGCGTGCGGTTTCGCTGACATTAAGGTCGTTTTTGAAAAATTCATATATTGTGGTTATAATTTCATCGTCGAGAGAGTCGAGTCCCTTTTTGGTGAGAACCTCCTGCAAAAACAGCTGGCACAGGCGTGTGGGCAGATGATATATAAGTCTGCCTACGCCGAGACTCTTATAACTCAGTATATATTTGTCATTTTCAAATACCTTTCCGATTTCAAGTGCAACCTGTGCCTCTTTGTATGCACCGGCAAGCGTGTTAAGATTTTCCGAAGGTGTGCTTATGCCGACAAGCGCACTGAGCATTGCCTCGCTGTTGAGCGTGTCGATAATTGTCTGAGCAAGCTCCTCAAGCTCCGCCTCCGTTGTACTGTCATCAATTTCCTTTATAAGCACGATTGTACGGTCATCCATTGTAAACACGAAATCATGCTCATGCTCGGGAAACATTCCCAAAAATACATCGAGAGCGCCGATGTCGCCGTTCTGCACAACCTTTACAACTAAAGCTACACGCTTCTGCTCAAACTCCATATGCAGCTCATGTGCACGCTGGTGCAAATCGAGCGGAAGGGTGTTGTCGGAAATTATGTTTTTAACAAAAGTTGTTTTATCGTATTTGTCGTCATAAAACAGACGTATGTTGTTGAGCGATACGGCAAGCATCATGCATGTTCTTCTCGACTCATCATCAATGCCGCGCACGTATACGATATATTCCGGCTTTCCCGTTTTGCTGATACCGCATATGCTGTAGCCGCGGCAGTTATGAATTTCGAGCGGCATCTGTGCCGTTGCAAGAAAATTCTCGGAATATTCCGTCATGTTCTCGGAGGCATTTGTAGCAAGCACGAAGCCCTCGTTATCCATTACCCCGACGGGCGACGTCAGAAATGCGTCCATCTGATTGATTACATTTTGAAAGGTCTTTTTCATCATGTTTGTATCCTCCCCTTTTTTTGTTTGTATTTTTATATAATTTGCTCATAGTACGGACATAGCTGTATATCCCCCATATGCCCCGTTATAAAGTGCGTTTCAAAACCGCTGTTACGGATTTTGCACAAAATGAAAACATATGTATATAGCGCCATTGTGCATTATTGGAACGCCATATATATATAATAATATTTTTTAAGTCATTTTGCAAGAAAAACCGCAGGAAAATTTGTGCAAGTTTTAGTATTTACAAAATATTCACAATATTTTTCCATTATATGTAATAATATTCAAAATATTGGAATTTATTTATGCAAATCAGAGCCTTATTTCGGATAAATGCAATGCGTATTGTAAAACTCCTTCGGCGTCATCATATACTTTGCCTTAAATAAATCATAAAAATGGGATATGTTCATAAAGCCGCATTCGTAACATATATCGGTTACGGAAAGGTTGCTTGACAAAAGCAGATTTGCGGCATATGTTATGCGCAGGTCGTTTATGTATTCGGTCGGAGAAACACCGTAGTATTTTCTCATACAGCGTGTGGCGTGTTCATGGCTTTTTCCGGAAAGCTCATAGAATTTATCGATGCCGGAAATGAAATTTGCGGGCCGGCGCATTTTTTCGCAGCAGTTTTCCAGCCAGAACGGAATTTTTTCAGATGAAATCTGTGTTTCGCTGTATGGCGTAAAATCGGAAAAGTACTTTACAAAAATTTCAAGCAAAAGCTTCCTCATTTCCGTCCTGATTGTTTTTTTGTCGCTGAAATTTATAGTGTTAAGCTCTGACAGCTTTGAAAAAAGCTTGTTTTTGTCATTTGCCGACAGAGTGACGGTCGGCGGAAAAGGCGCGCTTAAAAGCTTTTCCGAGCAAAACCCCTCCGAGAGATAATCGAACAGAGCCATAAGTGTGTCACATGTAAACGCAAGGTTTACAACTTCAAATTCCACACCGTCGCTCTCATATCCGTGGCAGTCAAAATCGCGCACAAAAACGAGGCTTCCCTCCGAAAGCCGCCGTGATTTTCCGTTTGCGGTATGAATTAGGGTTCCTTTAAGTGTGAGAAAAATTTCAAAGTAGTCATGACAGTGCAGGACAAGGCGCTCGGTTTCGCTTTTTATGTATCGGTACAGACAGCCTGATTGGCTGTCAACATGATACTGTGCAAGAAGTTTTCTTATGCCGGCCGATTTTCCGGCGCCGGTTGAAATATATTCGTTCAAAAAATCCCCTTCTTTATAAAAAAACACTTTTTTTAAAAGGCAACATATATCCGATTTTAAAAATGCAGACTTATAATATCAAAATACCATAAAATTTTTATCATGTCAAAGGTTGATTTGTAAAAAAAATATAGTAGAATAAACATATGAGGTACAAAGAGTGAAAACATAAGGAGGAAGTTTGATGAGTTTGGAAAAAGATTTTATACGCCAGAAAGTCAGAACAATGTGTGAAAAGCTTGACAGCATACGCTATACACACACAGAGCTGATTAAAGGCTGGGAGTATGCGCCGTGTGAATATAAAAAGGGCAAAATGCCCGAAAAGCCGGAGAAGCTTGAGGCGTTTGACAGCAGTATGCAGCTTGAGGGAAAGGACTGCCATTTTGTTTTCTATAACAAAATAAAAACGCCCGCGCCTCAGGAGGGCAAAGAGCTGTTTTTGGAAGTGATAACGGGTAAAGAGGGCGACTGGGACGCATCAAATCCGCAGTGTATCGTATATCTGAACGGCGAAACGGCACAGGCGCTCGATGTAAACCATACAACGGTTAAGCTTGAGTTCGGAAAAGAGTATGATGTGTGCATATACTTTTATATAGGCGCAAAAATAACAGATTATGTAAGCGCAAAAATGACAAATGTGAGCATGATACCGTCGTTTAAAATACTCGACACAAAAATCAATAAACTTTACTACGACTTAAAAGCGCCGTATGATGCACTGTGCTGTATTGACGACAGCTCATATGACTATGTAAAGCTTGTAAAATGCCTTGATGAGGCAACAATGCTTCTGGATTTTCGCAGCATATACAGCGACGGCTTTTATAAAGGCATAGACGCCGCCGATGAATTTTTATCAAAGGAACTGTATCACGGAATATGCGGAAAATCCGAGGCGATTGTGTCCTGCGTGGGTCATACGCATATAGACGTTGCATGGCTGTGGCAGCTCAGGCAGACGGCAGAAAAAGCGCACCGCACATTCTCAACCGTGCTTGCACTTATGGAGCGTTATCCCGATTTTAAATTTATGTCGTCCCAGCCGCAGCTTTATAAATATGTAAAGATGTCGGACCCGAAGCTGTATGAAAGGATAAAACAGCGTGTAAAAGAAGGACGCTGGGAGGTTGAGGGTGCAATGTGGCTTGAGGCGGACACAAATCTCAGCTCGGGCGAAAGCCTTGTGCGTCAGATATTGTTCGGCAAACGCTTTATGAAAAATGAGTTCGGAGTTGAGAGCAAAATTTTGTGGCTGCCCGACGTATTCGGCTACAGCGCCGCCCTGCCTCAGATACTTAAAAAGAGCGGTGTTGATAAGTTCTTCACGGCAAAGCTCAGCTGGAACCAGGTAAACTCCATGCCGCATGATACCTTTATATGGGAGGGTATAGACGGTACGGACGTTTTTGCAAACATAATAAACAGCTATGTAAACGAACTTACGCCGGAAAGAATTCATTCCATATGGAACGAATATAAGGATAAAAAGTACACGAACAATATACTGCTCACATACGGATTTGGCGACGGCGGAGGCGGTCCGACGGACGTTATGTGTGAAAATTATGAGAGAACAAAGTACGGAATACCGGGACTTCCGAAAACGGAGACAAGAAGCGGCGGCGAATTTTTTGATATGGTTGAAAAAGACTTTTTAAAAAATGCCGAAAAGCTGAAATCGGTTCCGAAATGGGTCGGAGAGCTGTATCTCGAAATGCACAGAGGAACATATACCTCAATTGCGAAGAATAAGCGCAATAACCGCAAAAGCGAGCTTTTGTACCAGAGTGTGGAAACGGCGGGCGTTATATGCAGCGCGCTGACAGGCTCAGAATATCCGCAGGACATAATAAACGAAAACTGGGAAACGATACTTTTAAACCAGTTCCATGACATAATTCCCGGCTCATCAATATTTGAGGTATATGAGGACAGCGACAAACAGTATGCGCATGTTCTCGGCGAGGGCGAAAAGATATACACATCAAAAATCGATGAAATCGCAGATAACATCAGTACCGACGGCGGAATTTTTGTATATAATCCGAACAGCTTTCCGGTATCGGGCGCTGTGTTTGCCGAAGGCAAAAGTTTGTATGTATCGGATATACCGCCGCTTGGCTGGAGCGTTGTAAAAGACGGCGGCGCACATGGCAGCGTAAGGGCAGAGGGCAGAACGCTTGAAAATGAGCTGATAAGAGTTGAATTTGATGAAAACGGCGACATTGTATCGGTTTATGATAAAGAGGCGCAGCGTGAGGTTATAAAGCACGGAGAAAAGGCAAACAGGCTTGAGGCATATGAGGATTATCCGCATGTTTATGACGCATGGGAAATCAGCCCGTATTATAAGCAGAAGATGTGGCGCATAGATGATTTGCAGAGCATGGAAGCGTTTAATGAGGACTGCCGTGCCGGATTTAAAATCGTGCGCAATTACGGCAAGTCGCGCATAGAGCAGAAAATTGTGCTCGGCTGCAATTCCAAGAGAATTGACTTTGAAAATGAGATTGACTGGCATGAGGACCATATACTCCTGAAGGCAGCGTTTCCGTTTGATGTGCGTTCGGATAAGGCAACATATGAGATACAGTTCGGACACATCGAAAGACCTACTCATGAGAACACATCGTGGGACGAGGCAAAATTTGAGGTGTGTGCGCATAAATGGGCAGACATTTCCGAATACGGCTATGGAGTGAGCCTGCTTAATGACTGCAAATACGGCTATAATACGGAGGGCAGCACAATGAAGCTGTCATTGCTGAAATGTGCAACAAGACCAAATCCGCATGCCGACCAGGGACATCACAACTTTGTATATTCGCTCTATCCGCATACGGGCGATTTCAGAGCGGCAAAAACCGTACAGGAAAGCTATAAGCTCAATAAGCCGCTTGTTGTAAAAAATGTATCATCATCAAAGGGCATACTGCCGGAAAGCTTCAGCCTTATAAAATGCAGCGCCGACAGCGTAATAATCGATACGGTGAAAAAAGCTGAGGACAGCGGCGATATTATCGTGAGAGCATATGAAGCATATAATTCCCACACGAAAGCGGTGTTTGAGTTCGGTGTGGACATAAAAGAGGCATATTTGTGCGGTCTTATGGAAAATGAGCTTGAAAAGCTTGATGTAAACGGACGCAGCGTAAGCGTTGATATGAGCAACTTTGAGCTTGTGACGCTGAAAATAAAGAGATAGAAACGGTATAACAAAAACGGCTTGGTTATTCAAGCCGTTTTTTATACAATGAAACACCACCCGCTATGAGGGTGGTATTTATGATTTTTTGTGATAAAACAATAATATTAATTTTCAGCTATCGCCTCACCGATTTTATACACATTTCCGGCGCCCATTGTTATAACGGTGTCGCCGGGCATAAGCTCATTTTTGAGCGTTTTTCCGATATCGTCAAAAGAGGATATATAGCGTGCGTTTTTGCCGCGCTTTTTAAGTCTGTCGGCAAGCTCGCTTGCATGTATCAGCCCCGTATCCTTTTCGCGTGCCGCATATATGTCCGTCACAATTATCTCGTCGGCATTGTCAAATGCCTTTTCAAATTCATCTATCAAAAGGCGCGTGCGTGTATAGGTGTGCGGCTGAAATACGACATACAGCTTATTTTCACACATTCTGCGCGCAGTTTTCAGCGTGCAGCATATCTCTGTCGGGTGGTGGGCATAATCGTCAATCACATATGCGCCGCCGCACATGCCTTTTTGCTCAAAGCGTCTGTGCACAAATCCGAACTCCATAAGCCCTGCCGCAACATCGCTTCCGCAAAGCCCGAGTGCATATCCTGCCGCAAAGCATGCGAGCGCATTGTAAACATTATGTTCGCCTGCCGCTCTGAGGGCAACATGTACGATTTCGCCGTCATATTCAACATCAAATTCGCCGCAGCCGTTATTGTAGGTCAGATTTTCGGGGCAGAAAATGTTTTTGTCATCAAAGCCATATGTTATAACCTCCGCAGCGGCGTTTGATACACATTCCATTGCGTTTTTATTGTCACCGCATACGACAACATATCCGTCCTCGGGCACAAGTGCGGCAAAATCCGCAAAAGCCTGTTTTATATGCTCAATATCCCCAAAAAAGTCGAGATGGTCGGCATCAACATTTGTAATCACTGCAATTTTCGGGAAAAATTCGAGAAAAGAGCAATGATACTCACATGCCTCCGTTAAAAAGTATCCCGATTTTCCTATGCGCATGTTTCCGCCTATCGCGTCAAGCTCTCCGCCGAGCATGATTGTAGGGTCGCACTCGCATTTCAGAAGAACATGCGACATCATCGACGTTGTTGTGGTTTTGCCGTGGGTTCCGGCGATACATATGCCGCAGCCGTAGTCATGCATGAGCGCTCCGAGAAACGACGAGCGCTCCACACAGCGTATGCCGCTTTCCTGCGCGCCTGTAAGCTCGCCGTTCTGCGGATTTATGGCGGCTGTGTATACAACAAGGTCAGCGCCGCGCACATTTTCGGGCGCATGGGCAAAATACAGCTTTGCGCCGAGGTCTGCAAGCTTGCGCGTTATGTGCGACTCTTTTATGTCCGAGCCGCTGATGACATAACCGCGCGCGATACATATCTCAGCAAGCGCGCTCATGCTTATGCCGCCTATCCCGATAAAATGGATATGTGCGTTTTCTTTTATGTCAGACATACGAAAATTATTCATTATCTTCTCTCCCGAGTATATAATTTATGTATAAAACCATTATATACCAAAATGGAATAAAATAAAACGTTTTTTTTATAAAACGGGAGTTTTTTTAGTGTATAAAAAATTACACAAGCAATTTTTTTGTCATGACTGTATAATATTTTTATAATCCGTCAAAAATATGTAAACAAGCATTATTGTCAAAGCGCTGTGTTAGCGAGGTGTTATATGTATAATATGCACAATAATTTGAAGATAAAGTATATTGCAAAACAAAAAATCAACAAAAAACATTATAAATCGCTTGACTTTTAATGCTTTTTGTGAAAAAATAAGTCTATAAAAAGTTATTGTTTGGCTGTGTTATAAAAATTACCTTATAGTTGGCATAATGTAGTCACAGTAAAAGAAAGGTGGTGGGTATATCGTGGAAATTACAGATATCAGAGTGAGAAAGATTAATAATGAGGGGAAAATGAAGGCTGTTGTTTCGGTAACCTTTGATAATGCTATAGTTATTCATGATATAAAAGTCATCGACGGACAGGAGAAGCTCTTTATTGCTATGCCGAGCAGAAAAACTCCCGACGGTGAATTTAAAGACATTGCACATCCTATAAATGTGCAAATGCGTCAATATCTTGAAAATGCTATACTCGAAAAATACGAAACGGCGCTTGCTGAGGATTCGGCAGAGATTGACGAATAATTTTGCAGACACAGTTTTTTGTACATGAGCGGCGGTTTTATGATTAAAAAGGACAGGTTCGTATCAGAGAACGTCGAAAAATAAATTTTAAATTTATTTTGTTTTAAATTTATTTTATTGAAAAAGTTTTATTAATGCCGCATAATATAATCAAAAAATAACACAGTAAAATAATAAACAGGACTTTACGGATATGTAAAGTCCTGTTTGTATGTATGTTGTAATTATTTTCAGACGTTTCTGCGGCGGGGCAGAACACCCGTATCTTTTACAAACTTTGCCTTTTCAAGCGCAATCATCAGAACCACTGTAATCGCACAGTCAACCGCATGATGGAATATCGTTATGCCGAATACCGTTTCGAGCAGATATGTAAGCGATGTACTGTCGGAAAAGCCGAGCATAGGCCCGAAAATATATACCGACACAGCCTCGCCGAGGCCGTGCAGAACGGCGCATATTGCAAACACAAGATATGTATTAACCTTTTTTCTGAGCATATACGCACCGGCAACGGCAAATATGATATGGCTTGCCGCACGTATCGCCACAATCGGACCGAGCGAAATCAGAAAACCGACAACCGAGCCTATGACAGTACATGCCGCAACCCATGGCGAAAAAAACATCGCAACCAGAGTCGGTACATGCGCCGCAAGCGTTACGCTGAAAGGCTGCGGCAGAGGCAGTCTGAACGGAAACAGCGGTATAATAAGCGAAAATGCCGTAAGTATGCCTGCTATCACAATACTCTTTATTTTATTATTTCCCGAAAGTGAATTCTGCAACTTCATAACCCCCAAAAATTTATATTTATACCATTTTACATCAAAACAGTTTAAAATGCAAGAAAAACGGCAAAAAAATGCACTTTTACCGAAAAACGTACTTTCGTTTTCAGTTTACGGCTTTGTATGGCAGCATAAAAAAACCGCCCGCCAAAAGCGAACGGCTTTTTATTAACATAAATCAAACTTATTTGCTTGCTTCTTCGATAGCAACAGCAACTGCAACAGTAGCGCCGACCATCGGGTTATTGCCCATGCCGATCAAGCCCATCATTTCAACGTGTGCCGGAACTGATGATGAACCTGCGAACTGAGCGTCCGAATGCATACGGCCCATTGTATCTGTCATGCCGTACGAAGCGGGGCCTGCTGCCATGTTGTCGGGGTGGAGCGTTCTTCCTGTACCGCCGCCCGAAGCAACCGAGAAGTACTTTTTGCCCATCTCAACACATTCCTTTTTGTAAGTACCTGCAACGGGGTGCTGGAAACGTGTCGGGTTTGTTGAGTTACCTGTGATTGATACGTCAACAGCCTCATGGTGCATGATAGCAACGCCCTCACGAACGTCGTTTGCGCCGTAGCACTTTACTGCGGCACGCTCGCCCTTTGAGTAAGCCTTCTCGCTCACAATCTTGAGCTCGCCCGTATAATAATCAAATTCGGTTTCAACAAATGTGAAGCCGTTTATTCTCGAAATAATCTGAGCTGCGTCCTTGCCAAGACCGTTCAGTATAACCTTCAGAGGCTCTTTTCTAACCTTGTTTGCCGACTTAGCGATACCGATTGCACCCTCAGCGGCAGCAAAGGACTCATGTCCTGCCAGGAAAGCAAAGCACTTTGTTTCCTCTTTAAGAAGCATCGATGCCAGATTGCCGTGCCCAAGACCAACCTTTCTGTCATCGGCAACAGAACCCTTTATGCAGAATGCCTGCAAGCCTTCGCCGATAACTGCGGCAGCATCGGCAGCGTTTGTAACGCCTCTTTTTATTGCGATTGCTGCGCCCGTGATGTATGCCCAACATGCATTTTCAAAGCAAATCGGCTGAATACCTTTAACGAGGTTGTATACATCTATACCCTTATCCTCGCAGATTTTTCTTGCTTCCTCGATAGAGGAAATCCCGTTTTCTTTCAAAACTTCGTTTATATGGTCAATTCTTCTCTCATAACTCTCAAATAAAGCCATTTTACTAATCCTCCTTCTTATTTCACAAGATTACTCAGCTCTCGGGTCGATAACTTTAACAGCATCGTCAAATCTGCCATACTGTCCCGAAGCCTTTTTGAGAGCTTCGTCAGCCGACATACCCTTTTTGATGTTCTCCATCATTTTGCCGAGATGCACAAACTTGTAACCGATTACAAGGTTGTCCTCATCAAGAGCAACCTCTGTGATATAGCCCTCTGCGAGCTCGAGGTAGCGAACACCTTTTGCATTTGTTGAAAATACTGTTCCCGTCTGGCTTCTGAGACCTTTGCCAAGGTCCTCAAGGCCTGCGCCGATAGGAAGTCCGCCCTCGGAGAAGGCGGTCTGTGTTCTTCCGTATACAATCTGGAGGAACAGCTCGCGCATAGCCGTGTTGATAGCGTCGCATACGAGATCCGTGTTAAGAGCCTCAAGCAGCGTTTTGCCGACAAGCGCCTCACTTGCCATAGCGGCAGAGTGGGTCATGCCGGAACATCCTATTGTTTCAACGAGAGCTTCTTCGATAATACCCTCTTTTACGTTAAGCGTAAGCTTACATGCGCCCTGCTGAGGAGCACACCAGCCTATACCGTGCGTAAGACCGTTAATATCGGTTATCTGCTTCGATTCGGTCCATTTGCCCTCCTGCGGAATAGGTGCGGGACCGTGAGCTACACCCTTTGCAACGCAGCACATGCTTTCAACTTCGTGAGAAAAATTCATCTTACTACACCTCTCATCATAATATTACTGCACAAAAGCTATAAGGCTTTTACGCCTTTCTGCCGTTTTCCGCAAAAAATGCGTATATACGGCGCAAGTGCAATCAAATGCGTATTATTTATCTGCACTCCTTGATATTTTATCATTATTCTTTCATTTAATCAAGAAAAAAATACCGTATCATATTATTTTTTTGGATTTTTCGGGAAAAAATGTCCCGTATATATACAAAATCTACATCATGCCTGCCGCAGCAAGACCGTATTCGCACAAAAATACCGTAACCGTTGCGCCGAGCGCCGCAGGCATAAGCCCGAGATTTTTATATGACATAACGAGCGAAACGGCAAGACCGGCAAGCGCCGAAACAATCGACGCGGTCGATGTGAGCACATCGGGAAAAACCATCGCCGCAAGCACTCCGTACGGCATATACATTAAAAATGACTGCAAAAATCTGTTTTTGATTTTCTTTCTGAAAATCGCCAGCGGTATCACACGCGGCAGATATGTTGCCGCAGCCATGACCGCCGCGGCGCATAAAACCGTATTCGCGTTCATTGCGTTTCCCTCCCGTCGTTATTTTCTGCGTTATCTTCGCTTTTTATATCTCCGCTTTCCCCTTTTTCTCTTCTCTCATTTCCGTCATCATCTTGTTTGAGCGGAAACAGCGCCGCACCGACAGCCGATGAAACTATGCCGCATATTATTATAACCCAGCCTTTGCTGAGCGTGTTAAGAACCGGCACAAAGAAGAACATGCAGCTTATTATGACGGAAATCAGCGCCACGCGCATAACGGGCTTTGACTCTTTTGCCGCGGGGATAATTATCGCAATAAACATCGCATACAGCGCTATGCCGAGCGCCGAACGGACCGCCTCGGGCAGGAATGCGCTTGCAAACACACCGAGCGCTGTACCGCCGACCCAGCCGGAATATGAGCTTAAAATAAGCCCGAGCATATATGTAAAACAAAGCTCGCCCCTCTGCTGCATTGCCACGGCAAAAATTTCGTCCGTATTGCCGAAGGCTATCAGAAGCCTGCCGAAAAGATTTATTTTTCCCGAAAGCTTCTGCGACAGTGACAAAGACATCAGCAGATAGCGCATATTTATTATCAGCAGTGTGAAGGCAATTTCGGCAAAAGCCGCACCTGCCGCAATAAGGTCTGCGCCGGCAAACTGTCCCGTGCCGGAAAAGCTTGTGAGCGATATAAGCACGGGCGACCATGCCGGAAGCCCTTTTTTTATGCAAATCATACCGAAAGCGAAGGCTACGGACAAATAGCCGAAGGCAATCGGCATTCCGTTCTTTATACCTTTGCCGAAGGTGAGCTTGTTAAGCATATTTTTCCGCCCTTTCTCTCATTTGTAATGTTTTTCCGGAAATTATATAAAAAAATATCCGTACTTAACCTCAGTACGGATATTTTCGGTTTTCAGTCCTGTAATTCCAAAACATTAAGTTTTTGACTATCCTGTAAACACACGTACCGCCCATGCGATACCCCTGCTAAAAAAGCTTCTTTTAAAACAACTATAGAATTTATATTCAATATATATGCCTGCAAGAATATCTTTTTTATATACAAAGTCAGATTTTCAAATTAAAGTTTTGTAACGTTTGCAGCCTGCGGACCCTTTGCGCCGTCGATAACTTCGAATTCTACCTCTGCGCCCTCGTCAAGCGTCTTGTAGCCTTCGCCCTGAATTGCCGAAAAATGTACAAATACATCTTCGCCGTTCTCGCTCTGGATAAATCCGTAGCCCTTTTCACTGTTGAACCATTTTACTGTACCTTTTTGCATTGCTTTGTTCCTCCAAATCTTTTTTACACGACGCGCACCTTACGCGCTGCGCACCGCGCTTACTGATTATAATACCATATATGTCATCTGTTGTCAACAATTATTCTTTGAAAAAACGCATGGTTCGGCTGACATTTTTCGTGTATTTTCTGCGTGTGCGGCGTGCGCGGTATCGGCATATACACAAAAAAAGCCGGCTGTTTTTCGCGTCCGGCTTTTTTGATGTTTTCTGCTTTTCGGTGTTTTCTGTTCTCAGCTTGCATGATGCGTCTGTGACGACACGGGCGTTTTGTCTTTAAAAAGCAATATTATCGACCACAATGCGCCGAGCCCGACAAGAGTGTATATAACCCTTGAGAACGGCGCCGCCTGTCCGCCGAATATTGCAGCCACAAAATCGACGCCGAAAATTCCGATTGAGCCCCAGTTTATTCCGCCTATGATAACAAGAATAAGAGCAATCGTATCTATTACTGCCATAGTTTTTCATCTCCTTTGCCTGTGTTCGGTATACGTGCGCGCGGCGTAATTTTTTATTACAGCCTTTTTTATATACGCAGCCGGCTTGTGTAAACCTTTTTTAATTTTTATATCTGCATTTTTTATGTCTGCATTTGAAGTATGTGCATTTTTACGGTCCGTAAACGCGGAAAAATATTGAATTTAAGAAAGCAAATTTATATTTTTCAGGAAATAACTTCATATTTTTTAATGCGCTGTTATTGACAAAAACAAAAAATCAATGTATATTATTTATACGGATATAATATAAGAAGAGGAGTATTTGTGATGATTGAATTTTCGACAGAAGAACTGAAACGCCAGTTTATTGACATTTACGGCGGAAACGAGGACGATTTGCGTATATTTTCCGCACCGGGCAGAGTTAACCTTATAGGTGAGCATACAGACTACAACGGCGGTTTTGTGTTTCCTGCTGCACTTTCCATGAATACGACGGTTATAGTAAGAAAAAACGGTACAAACAAGCTGCACCTGTGCGCCACGGATTTGCCGAACCATGTTGAAGCCGATATCTCAAACCTCGGCGGATACAAGCACTTGAAATGGGGCAACTATCAGATAGGCGTTGCATATGAGCTTGAAAAGCTCGGATATGAAATTGTCGGCTGCGACATGCTCTATCACGGCACGGTTCCCTATGGCGGCGGTCTTTCGAGTTCTGCGTCGATAGAGGTTGCGACTGCGATTATGTTTACAACCTTTTCAAATGAGAAAAAGGGTATAAAAAACGATATCGATATGATTGAGATGGCAAAGGTTTCACAGCGCACAGAGCATACATATGCAGGCGTAAACTGCGGAATTATGGACCAGTTTGCGTCGGCAATGGGCAAAAAGAACCATGCTATTTTCTTAAACTGCAAAAATCTCGATTATTCGCTCGTGCCGCTTGAGATGAACGGTTATAAGCTTGTTATTGCAAACACAAACAAAAAGCGCGGTCTTGCCGATTCAAAGTATAACGAAAGACGCGCCGAATGTGAGGCTGCTTTTGAAATATTAAAGGGTGCGGTTGAGGGCGCTGAGTGCCTCGGCGATATATCTGCTGAAGAATTTGAGAAAAATGCGCACCTTATTAAAGATGAAACGGTTAAAAAGCGTGCGGAGCATGTTATATATGAGGACGACCGCGTGCTAAAATCGGTTGAGGCATTAAAAGCCGGAGAGCTTGAAAAGTTCGGTTCGCTCATGACACAGTCACATAACTCATTGCGCGATTTATACGAAGTTACGGGCATTGAGCTTGATACGCTTGTGGAGGAGGCGCTGAAGGTTGAGGGCACAATCGGCTCGCGCATGACCGGCGCAGGCTTCGGCGGATGTAGCGTAAGCCTTGTGTGTGAGGACGCTGTTGATAAATTTATCGAAACGGTCGGAAAGAATTATGAGGACAAAATCGGCTATGCCGCATCGTTCTATGTTTCCGACATAAGTGACGGCGGAAGAGAAATAAAATAAGCAAAAGACGAAACATAATCTCTGTTTTTCCCTTATAAATAGTTGTAAAAAATAAGAAGTGCAAAAAGGGCGCTTCTTATTTTTGTGTCTGTTTCGGACATATGTGCTGTTTTCGGCATAAAGTTTTCATACAAAGTAATAAAAGCGGTCATGCCTCAATATAATGTAGTAACCTGTACAATTTTACATAGAAATTTCTTATAAAAATTTTCTGAGGAGGATAACAGATGACCGAAACAGATATTTACAAGGATATTGCCACAAGAACCGACGGCGATATTTATATTGGTGTTGTGGGACCGGTGAGAACAGGCAAATCCACTTTTATAAAAAGGTTTATGGATGAGCTTGTAATTCCGAACATAGACAACGAGCATAAGGCGCAGCGTGCGCGCGACGAACTTCCGCAGAGCGCCGCAGGACGCACGATTATGACGACGGAGCCGAAGTTTATACCGAACGAGGCTGTTGACATAACGCTTGACAACAATTCACACATGCATGTGAGAATGATTGACTGCGTAGGTTACATTGTAAATTCCGCCATGGGCTATATGGAGGACGGCGAGCCGCGCATGGTTCAGACGCCGTGGTTTGACAGGCAGATACCTTTTAATGAGGCGGCGGAAATCGGCACAAAAAAGGTAATATGCGACCATTCCACAATCGGGCTTGTCGTAACGACCGACGGAAGTATTACCGAGATTGACAGGGCGGACTATGTAGACGCGGAAACGCGCGTAATAAACGAGCTTATCCGTATAGGCAAGCCCTTTATGATTTTAATAAATTCAACCGAGCCGGACGGCGAACGTGCACAGGCTTTGCAGGCGGAGCTCGGCGAAAAATACGGCGTCGGCACAATGGCGGTAAACTGTGCCCGTCTGAGTGCGCGCGATATTCATGACATAATCGAGGGTGTGCTCTTTGAATTTCCTCTGCGCGAAATCACGGTAAATTCGCCGCGCTGGATAGACGGACTCAGCGCGGAGCACCCGCTGAAGCAAAGTGTGTATGACGCGGTTATGGCATCGTCGGAAAATGCGCACACGATACGCGATGCAAAAAAAATTGTGCAGGCGCTGGGCGAATATGACTTTGTAAAATCGTCGGATATAGAGAGCATGAACCTCGGCGACGGCAGTGTCTGCGTTGAATTTTTTGCGCCCGATGATTTGTTCTATAACGTTTTGGGCGAGATGTCGGGACTTGAAATTCCGGGCGAAGAAGCTCTCATACGGACGGTCTGCGAGCTTTCGGAGGTAAAAAAGAACTACGACAAAATAGCATATGCGCTTCATGAGGTTTCCGAAAAGGGCTACGGAATTGTTTCACCGACAATCGACGAGCTTTCGCTTGAAGAGCCGCAGATTGTGCGCCAGGGCAACAGATTTGGCGTAAAGCTGAAGGCGTCCGCACCGTCTATACATATGATACGTGCAGACATTGAAACAGAGGTCAGCCCGATTGTCGGCTCGGAAAAGCAGTCGGAGGAGCTTGTGCAGTATCTTTTGTCGGAATTTGATTCCGACCCGAAGAAAATATGGGACTCAAACATATTCGGCAAATCGCTGCATGAGCTTGTGAATGAGGGGCTGCACAACAAGCTTGTGCGCATGCCCGATGATGCGCGCCAAAAGCTTCAGGAAACGCTTACCAGAATTATAAATGAGGGCAGCGGCGGACTGATTTGCATAATTCTGTAATATATATTTACGCTCAAAACAAAAACGGGAGGTATAGATGTGGATATACAGCTTAAAAAAGAGATGATTGCCATAAATGAAACGCTGGCACGGGAAAACACACAGGTTCTTGTGCAGAGCGACATAATTGTGCCCGATGTAAAAAGCGATATGGCAAAGGTTTTGCAGATAGACTCACAGGTTATGACGGAAAGTGTTGCGGCGCTTGACGGTGCGGCTGATGTTTCGGGCAAAGTCAGCCTGACAATACTCTATGTTCCCGAGGGCGACACAAAGCCCGTATGCTCAATATGCTCCGCAATACCGTTCACGGCGCGCGTTGAAAACAAAAACATCAGTGCAAACTCGAAATGCATAGTGTCGGCACAGATGAGCAATGTCGAATTTTCCATGCTTAATTCGCGCAAGCTTTCCGTAAAGGCGGTGGCGGAGCTGAACACAAGGTGCATACGCGAGAATAACGTTGAGCTTGTGTGCGATGTTTCCTCGGAAATACCGGTTGAAACGCATAAAGACGAGTTTTGGATATATAATCTCGTCTATGCCGGACATGAAAAAATCGGTATACGCGAAACGCTCGATTTTCCTGCCGGCAAACCGTCCGCGGCAACCGTGCTGAAGGCCGATGCAAAAATAAACAACAGCGAGGTGCGGCTTGTTACGGGAAAGGTTGTCATAAAGGGCAGCGTTGAAATATGTACGCTTTATGTGTCGGAGGATAATACGATTGAGTATATGGAGCACGAAATTCCGTTTACTGAGGTGCTTGACGCGGAGGGCGTGAGCGAGGGCTGCATGTGCGATTTGGAAACGGAAATCGGTCAGGTGGACTTTTCACTCAGAGCCGACAGTGACGGCGATATGCGCCTGCTCGACATAAACATACTTGCCGACGCGGGGATATCGGTTTCACAGAATACCGGCATGAGTGCGGTGGACGACTGTTTCTGTTCGGAATATGAACTCAGATGCGAAACGGTTCCTCTGGAGGCGGATATTCTCGCCGGCACGGGCAAAGCACAGGAGGCGCTGCGTGCGTCGGTCAGCCTGCCCGAAAACTCGCCCGAAATTGTCAGCGTGTATAACCTGATTGCAAAGCCGTACATATCGGGGGTGGAAATCGGGAAAAACAGAGCAATCGTAAGGGGCAGCGTTGACTGCTATGTGCTCTACCTGTCAGCATCGCCGACGATGCCGATAAGTACGCAGAAAATGCAGCCCGAATTTGAGATACCTGTTGAGATAGACGGTATTGATGAGGGAATGGACTGCGACATAAATATCGATATTGCCCATCAGAGCTATAATATCACAATGAACGGTGAAATCGAGGTACGATTGTCGGTTGTGATTGAGGCAAAAGCGATAAAGAGCGCCGGCATGCAGCTTATATCAAACGCATATATTGATGAGGAAGCGCCGGTTGATTTGCGGCGCGGAATTGTGATATATTTTGTGCAGAAGGGCGACACACTCTGGAAAATTGCAAAAAAATACCGTGTGCCCATGGATATGC
>CAKSHB010000005.1 GCA_934456295.1 uncultured Clostridia bacterium
TTTTCTGCGAAAATCTCCACTGCTCCACCTTGACAAGAGAAAATGGAGAGTGCGCGTTTTTATTTTTTAAGAAAAGTTTCACCCATCATTGACAATTGAACAAAAAATATAACACATTTCTAAAAATAATTCTTGACAAAACCGCTTTGATGTAATATAATATTAAGCATGTCGGGATGTAGCGCAGTTTGGTAGCGCACTTCGTTCGGGACGAAGGGGCCGCAGGTTCAAATCCTGTCATCCCGACCATATCGAGTGTTCATAAGGGATTTGACTTATGACCACTCTTTTTGTTTTATCATATAATTTTTATGTCCGAGCAAGGGTAACACCTTGCTCTTTTTTATGCCGTGAATTGATCGGTTATATAACCGTAAGCTTGCTCTTTTGATTTCGGATTTGCAAGCCGAAGATTTCGATGTATCTCTCACTGGCTTTGACGCTGCGGAAATAGATGATTTGTTCAAAGACACCATCCAAGATAAAATCAAGGATGATGATTTTGATGTGGATGCCGAGCTGCAGAATCCTACAATCACGAAACTCGGAGATGTCTGGCAGCTTGGCAGACACAGACTTGTGTGCGGCGACAGTACCAAACCCGAAACATATGATATGCTTCTCGGCGAGGAAAAAGTAAATCTTGTGATTACCGACCCGCCGTATAATGTCAATTACGAGGGTTCAGCCGGAAAGATTAAAAATGACAATATGGAAGATGATAAGTTTTACAATTTCCTTTTTGCCGCTTTCGCAAATACAGAAAAATGCATGGCGGACGATGCAAGCATTTATGTGTTCCATGCCGATATCATTGGAAAAAGAGAGCCCCATAAAAACATCACCAACAACCCGAGAAGGATTGTCTTTCTTTTACTCATGAAAAACCTCCAACACAACTTTGCCCACGTTTTCACCTCTTTCAAGAATTGCATGGGCATCTGCTGCCTGTTCTATCGGAAGAACTTTGTATATCGAAGGTTTAATTTCACCGCTTTCAATTTTCGGCCATACATTATTAACCAGTTCTGCCAATATATGCGCCTTAAATTCGGGCGTTCTGTTTCTGAGCATACTTCCGACCAGGTGCAAGCCCTTTGTAAGAAGCGGTCTGAGCAGTATGTTGGTTTCTGTGCCGGCTAATGTTGAAATAACAATCCAATATCCGCCGCGCGCCATATAGGGCAGACTTTTCCCGAGTGTTTCGCCCGACAGACAATCCATCGACACATTGACGGGTGTGCCGTTTTCCTCCTCGCTTTTTAATATCTCCTCAACATTCTCTTTTGACGAATTTATGATTTTATCCGCTCCCAGATTTTTTATTTTCTCCGCTTTTTCATCGGACAAAACAGATGTTATGACTCTCGCCCCGAAAGCCTTTGCCATCGGGATTGCAACAGAAGCAAGTCCCGATGCGCCTGCCGGTATAAATGCGGTTTGTCCGCTTTTGAGATGTCCTTCTGTAAACAAATTCAGATAAGATGTCGCGTATGCCTCGGGGAGCGACGCCGCCTCAGCCATGGAAAGTCCTTTTGGGACCGGCATGAGCATATCCTGCTTTACGGCAGCATACTCGGCATAACCTCCTCCGCCAAGAAGAGCACAAACCCTGTCGCCCGTTTTCCATTCCTTTACGGCTTTGCCCGTTTTGGTGATGACGCCCGAAATTTCAAGCCCCATCCATTCGGGACAGCCTGCCGGAGAAGGGTATTTGCCCTGCCTTTGCAGAAGGTCGGCACGGTTAAGCGCCGCCGCATAAATTTTTACCAGCACTTCATCATCGCCTATTACAGGGTTTTCCACCTCCGACCAGACCAGATTTTTATTTTCATCAACAAGCATTGCTTTCATAATCAATCGCTTCCTTTCATGGATAATCCGCGTCCGCCGTCACATACATATGTCTGACCGGTTATAAACCTTGCTTTATCGGACACTAAAAACTCAACAAGGTTTGCAATGTCTGACGCATAGCATTTTTCGCCGAGAAGGTTTGTTTTCGTTGCCCTGTCGATGTTGTCACCCTCCTCGGGACGCATCACTATGCCGGGTGCGACAGAGTTTACATTGATTTTATACGGTCCCAGCTCTTTTGCAAGAGCTTTTGTAAGCGCCATCACGCCGCCCTTTGATGCCGCATAGTCGGTGCAGCAGGCAAGCCCGTTCAGCCCGACAGCCGACGAAAAGTTGATAATTTTTCCGCCCTCGCCCTGCTTTATCATAATTCTTGCCGCGGCACGGCTTGCCCAGAATGCGCCGTACAGATTTACTTTTAACACACGGTCAATAACATAGTCCTCCTGCTCGACAAGCGGAACATATTTTCCGCCTGCAATCCTCGCACTTCCTCCGGCGATGTGTACCATAATATCAAGCCTTCCGAAATCGGCAGCGGCAGCATTTATTGCATCGTCTATGCTTTTTGACTGCGTCACGTCCGCGATATATCCTTTGGTGCTTCCCCCGATTTCGGTAATTTTTTCAACAGTTCTTCTTACCGCCTCCTCATTTATATCGCATACAGCAACCCCGATACCCGATTTTGCAAGCGTCAGCGCCGTTTCTGCCCCGATATATCCGCCTGCACCCGTAATAAATGCAGCTTTGTTCATTTTTATCTCCTCCCTATAATTTCATATAATACTTTTTGCACAAGATAATCATGCTCATATGTAAACGGTTTTTTCTTTGTTCCTGTTATATAGGCATAAAAATCCTTCATCATGTCATCATACCGGCAGTCCTTCGGAACATCTTTAATTTCAGCATCTTTTTTCATATCCTCATACGGCATTGTTGAAATTTTCGTGTCGGCATATGTCATGGTGCAGCAATTTTCAATCGGCATAATATTAACCGTTCCCCTGCTGCCCGAAACCATGAGCTGGCGTCTGCCCCAGCCGTTCACCTCCACGGAAGAAACAAAAACTCTGGCAAGGGCTTTATCATATTCCAAAACGGCAAGATTATTGTCCTCAAAGTCCACCCCGTCAAGCCCCGTATGCTTCATAAACGAAGTCACCTTTTCAGGTTCGCCCAAAATGTATACAATAAGGTCAACCAAATGACTCCCCAGAATATACATAATTCCGCCTCTGAAATTTGTGAGCCATTTTTTGTACCCGATGTCATGATAGGTGCTCATCTCAGCATTTATCGAATAAATCTCGCCCAAATCGCCGTTTTTTATATGCTCCATGCATTTTAAAACGGCAGGATTATAGCGATACATATACCCCAACTGGACAACAAGGTTTTTCTTTTTTGCGCTGTCCAGAAGATATTTATATTCATCGAGAGTTCCGCTTGCGGGTTTGTCCATATGTATATGCTTTCCTGCATCTATGCATTTCTGCGCAGTTTCTGTCAGGTTCCATACGTCCGTTTCAATAAGCACTGCATCGCTTTGTTTGATAACCTCATCTGTTGAAAGCCTTTTTAGCCCCCTGTAGCCTTCCGCGCCGCCTCTTTTTTCTATCCAATCTTCATTTTCCTCGGCATATCCCACAATCTCAAACAGCTCGGGGAATTTTCTTGCCGCAAGCATTTTTGCCTCGCCGTGATTATGACCGATGCCAATTTGACCCAGTTTTATTTTCTTCATACAAATCTCCCTTCTGCCGAAGGCTAACGCGAAAGAAACTTCCGCGTTATATCCCCCCTATTTACAAAATCCTTTTCATATTATCAATAATTGTTCTTGCCGTCCCTAAATCAAGCTGCTCCATGGTGCTGCCTTCATTATAGCGGTCAACGCAGAAAATTATATGTCCGCCCAACATCGGATTAATAATTCTTGACAGACTTCCGGCGGCACCGTTTGCATGGTAGCTGACGGCGGTTTTTACTTCCTTTTTCAGAACCGTCATGGTTTTAAAGCTCTCGGCAAGGTCGTTTTCATCTTTGGCAAAGGTTACGATTTTTATAATGTCGGGACTGCGTTTTTCCAAAAACAGAGCCAGTTCCACAACCTGCTCACAGCTCATTGAAATTCCCGGGTGACATGACAATAAAACCTCGGCGCCCATAGAATGAACCTTTTCTATCAGCTCACATTGCTTTGATATTACATTGCTGTCCGTAACAACTTCTTTCGGATTTCCTTTTGTAAAGCTGTATTTATCTTCGCCGCAAAAAGTATCTTTTGATTTTTTGTCAAATGTATAACCCTGCATGTCAATACCGGCAGCTCCGGCAGATACTGCGTCCAGAAAGCTTTTCACGCGTTCTTCTTCGGAAAAACCGCAATCGGACCAATCATATTTTTTATTGTAATTTAAAGCGATCACCGGTAATTTTGATGCATTTATGATTGATTTTAAAGTATTGGTTTCCGTGTTTTCAAGACATGACATATGCAAATCTATCATGTCCGCCCCGTCATACATGCAGTTTTTTATTTCCGCAATCGCAGATGCGGCAGTTTTTTCCCTGATGACCCCTGCCAGTGCCGGCGCAGTAATTTCAGATATTTTTCTCATCTTCTCCGTCCTCCTCCAAAACACCGTATGCATTTTGCCTCTTTATTTTCCAATTATAGCATTACAAAATCACAAGTAAATATTAGACCTGATATTCTTGTCAAATATGATACTTAATATGTTGACAAAAAAGAGTCTGAGTGTTACAATTCAAAAAAGCGGGGGTGACTATCTTGGAAACAGATATTTTGGATAATCTGATTATAAAAAAGTTTTATTCGGCATCATCGGTGTATACGGAAAAAAACGCAAAGGCAAAAAGAATAAACCGCGTATGCTGGGCAATAGTTATAAAATATGAGGGTGAAACGACATATTATACACAAGAGCGTTCATATGTTTCAAACATAAATAATATGGTAATTCTGCCGAAGGGCTGCTCATATGAATGGCACTGCACAAAGCCGGGATTTTTTTCGATTATTGAATTTGACAGCGATATGATATATGATAAAATATTTTCCTTTCCCGTAAAGGACGGAGAGGCCTTTTTGAAATTGTTTAAAAAGCTGGAATTAAAAAGAACATTGAAAAAACCTTTCTGCGAACTGGAAAGCATAAACAGCTGTTATTCAATTATATTAAAATTGCTCCAAACAAGGGAGATTAAATATTTTCCTGCCTGCAAACAGCAAAAAATTGCAGCCGCCATGGATTATATCGCAAAAAACTATAATAAAAAAATTAAAAATGATTATCTGGCACATCTCACAGGTCTGTCTACCGTCTATTTCAGAAAGCTTTTCAAAGAAATCTACGGCATTTCTCCAATCGCATATGTCCGCCAGATACGCATAAAAAAGGCAAAAGAAATGTTAAAAAGTGACTACGGAAGTATAAGCGATATTGCAAAATCGCTTGGATATCTGAATGTTTACGAATTTTCGAAGGATTTTAAAAACCATGAGGGTATTCCGCCCTCAAAATGGAACAACACATTTTAGTATTCAGCAGGCAAAAAGCTGTATCAGATAACTGATACAGCTTTTTGTTTTATACAAGAGGAGAAACCTTGGTTTATCTGCGATAAATCCGTTTAATTATCGCCGATACGGCTCAGCACATAGCTGCCGCTGCCGCCGTTAAATACAGCAACACCGCCGTCAGCCGTTACGGTAACCTCGGAAAGAGCCGCCCCGTCTTTTGTAACGCTCCATGTGCCCTCTTTGAGGTCTGCAACCGTGATTTCATAGCTGCCTTCGCCTTCAAATGAGAACGAAACATCATTTAATGCTCTGTCACGGCCTTTTCCGAAAAGTACAACCCTGTCGTCAATAACCGCGCCTGCATTTGCAGCAGTTTCGATAAGCTGTGCGTTAAGCGCTGCGACACCGTCAGCATCACCTACCTGCAATATGTTAAGGAAATAATCCTCCGTGTTGTCGGCTGACGGCGAAACCTCAATTCTCCAGCCGTCACCTTCGTTCAGCTTTCCTGCCAAAGACTGACCGAGCCAGTTTACTCCGCCGACCTCATGCTGATGACCTTCGCCGCCGACTTTGCTTATCAGAGGCGTTCTCGGCAAAAGTGTGTCTATGGTAAGTCTGCCGCTATAGCTTGCCGTTTCGGATAATGCGCCCGTATTTTGGAATACGGTTCTTGAGCCGTTTATCTCAGGCTCATACATGCCATGGCACAGCCATGTCTTTTTAAAGCTTGCGCCCGAGGATATAACTCTGTCGAATACAAGTATTGCCGCAGGGTGGTCTGTGTTTTTGAGATTTAAGAACATGAAGCTTCTCTCAAAGTTTGCAACTTTATCACTGTATGCGTCGGCAATATCGCCCTTCAGATATGAGTAATTCGGCTCAATCGGGTCAGGTCCGAACTCATGAGCAAGCACTTCTCCCGTTTTATATTTCATACTCGGGCTGAGCAGCTGCTCCAGAGTATTTATCTCTCTGCCGTTATTCGGTGTACGCTGTCCGCCGTCATTTGACGTATGATTTGCGCCAAACTGCTCGTCGGGGTCATACACGAGCATGGAGTTATGCGCTATTGTACGTCTGAAATAATTATACCAGTGTGCCGAACCGTAATTTGTGTTTCCGTCATTGCCGGTCGCACCGCCGCTTGTTCTGTATGCCTGATAGTAGCCTGTGTCCGTCGCAAGCATACCTTTATAGTAAATCTGAAACGCTCCTGCGTCAAGGTGCTGATGGTTTGCCGTCCAGTATTCGTTTATTTTCATTTCAGCCACAACAGCAGGTGAGTCAATGCCTTCACTCCAGCCCGTACGCGCAACCATCGCGCCCTTCGGCGATGGGTTGTAGTGCGTCAGCGGAAGCTCTGACAGCGGTCTGCTCTCAAGCGTCGGGTCATTGAATATCAAAAATTCAACAGGTCCGAGCGACTGGTTTGACGTAACATTCATCGGTGCATAGTTTGTAAGCTCGCGCTGTGCCGCCTTTTTCAGATACGGGTCTTTGAAATAATTTCCCGCAAGAAACATCGAGCGGTAATGTTTTTTGACATATGAACCCGGCGTTACATTCCGCGAAGCGTCACCGTCGTTTAAAAGGCTTCCGTCACCGCGGCGCGTGTATAAATACTGATACATGGTATACTGCTGTTCATCTCCGAAAATTTTCGGATATCCGATTGCGTCGAACAAAAGTGTACAAAGCATCTCCCACTGAAATCTGTATCCCGAATAGTGAGCACCCTGAGGATGCATATGCATTTTGTAGAAAAACTTTCTCGGCTCAATCATTTCCTTAAATATTCTTCCGGCAGAGTTTACATATATGTCACTGCGTTCATCGTACATTGCAATGCCTGCCGCAAGAAGGTCGTTATATATCTGACCTTCCGTGCCGTGACCCGTAACAGTTCCCTGTGCCGTCGGCGGCCAGCCTACCTCAAGGCTTTCCGCAAACACAGTAGCCATATTTCCGAACATCTCTTTTGTTTGTTCATCAAGCAAATCATAGCACCAGTCATAAACCATACCTGTTACGGCAATAGAGTGTCCTGCCTGATTATAATCAAACAGCTCATGATTTGCCGTATTCATATAGTTTTTCAGCATGTTTATTGCTTTTGTTCCGCGCTCGGTGCTGCCGTTTATAGCGTAATCAAACGCATTTGCCTGTATGTAGCCCAGCACTGCGCCGTTATAATTGTTTGTCGTTTTCTGTACAAGCTGTCCGTCATGCTGTACGTTAAGCGCCGCGTTGTATACAGCCAAAGCGCCCGCATTTTCGGAATGGCTCATATTCTGCCTTATGCGGGCAACATCATCTGCCGTAAAGTATACGCGCGGATGTCCCGAAGGCGGAAGCACATCGGCAGCACCTGTGGGCAATGCGAACATGCTTACAAACATGCAGAGTGCAAGAAGCAAGCATACGAATTTTTTGTTTGTTTTTGCCATTTTTTCATCTCCTTTTTAATAAAAATATGTGCTGTTTTCACATGTTATCATCTTTTTTCGACAATGTAAAGTAAATTTCACTCAATTTTTGTGTAAAATGCGTTCATGTTTTTATATGTTTTTATCTGTTTTTGTACTTTTTTCATATTTTCTTACAGGTCATCTAAAAAAGACGGACAAAGGTGTAACAAACAAAAAAAGAACAGGCATAACCTGTTCCCTTTCAATATTATTTTAATCTTATCTCAATATGCTCTCGTCTGCAATTACCATCGGGTAGTCATAAAAAGGCAGTTTTTCAAAAACAGTTACATTTTTGCATTTCATTTCAGGCTCATTTATTCTAAATGCCTCGCCCGAAATTATGTCGATTAAAACGGGATTTTTAATGTTACAGTCAAGCACCTTTATGTCACATGTTTCTTCCGGCGTTTCTTTCATGGGTATTTTTGATTTATCCCAGTATACAATCACATCGCTTTTGTTTGTAATGTTCCTATATTTAAACAGCTGCATGGAAAGAGTTTTGCTGCCGGTAAAGTATACATTTTTATCTCTTTTTAAATCGCCCGTAAAAATTGTTGTAATATTCCGAAAGGCATTATAAGCAAGTTTCGGTCTTTTTACGGTCATATCGGAATTTGTTTCGAGCAAACCTTTTGAGTTCACCCGTTCCGTGTAATGAAGGTCCGCCATGGTAAACATATTAAACAGCATATCATTGCCGATAGTTGCCAGACATCTTCCCGCATTATGCTTTGCCTGCGTCAGTTCGTTTGCGTCCCAGTCGCGCAGCGCTCCCCACGAATTATTCTGCGACGGTGCGCCCGGTTCGCCCTGCCATACCTCACAGTCGGGAATATATCGGCGTATAAGCTCCCTGTCAAAAACAAGGTCGCTTATGTCCTCGTCGGGATTTACCACATATCCGTGCAGAGATACTACGGAAATCAGCGATAACGCATCTCTTTCTTTGCAGATTTCCAAAAACTTTTCCAAATAATCCGTCTTAAACGGACGGCACATGGCAATTGCAATAATTTTTGCATTCGGGCATACTCTTTTTATTACTTTTGCCGTTCTTATATAAAATTCCGCATATTCCTCAACCGTAAACAGCTTTGATAAATCAGGCTCATTCCATACCTCCCATTCAGATACCCTTCCGCAGTAGCGCGAAACCATAGCCTCCACCCAATTGTCCCATGCCGCCAGCGCCTCCTCACCGCGGATAATGTCATTGGCTAATGTGATACCGCCGCCGCCCTCGTACAGCAGGTTGCCATAGTTAAGCTCAAGCCACGGGCTGATACCGTGCGCAAGCATGTCATCAACAATTTCGTCCAGCCACAAGAAGTCGTATTCGCCTTTTTTGCTTTCGATTTTCCCCCAGCCGGTTTGAATTCTTGCTCTTTTTGCGCCTGATTTATGAAGATACTCTTTGTAGTTATTATAATTTTGAAAATTGTCTAAAGTTTCACACCCGACCGACAGGTTTGATGAAGCTATTTCCGATGAATTTTTGTTTTTTAAATTTCCGATTTTCATATATAAGCCCCCTCTTTTTTACTATCTCATAAGTCTTATTATAGAAAATTTTCTTATGTATTTCAATGACAAATACAATCTGTTTTTTGCACTATTCAATCATTTTCACTTGACACACTCAAACAATACAATATATAATAAAAGGCAAGAAGGAAGGGATAGTATGAATTTCAGTTGTCCGACGGGCGAAAATCCGCCGATTATAGATAATATAGCTTTTTTCAGTGTAACACGGCCGAAAGGATTTCAAAAAACATTTCCCGACGGAAAGGATAAAAATTCCTTTATATATACAAAAAAGGCACACTGCACTACACTTTTCGTGACTTTGAAACGATAACTGCATCATGCGGCGAGTTGGTTTTCATTCCCGAAGGCACTGTTCACACAAGCACATATACAGATACGGAAAACACAGTCGAAATTGCACAATTCGATATAAAAGAGGGCACTCTGCCGATGTTTCTTTCTGTACCCGCAAAAATAGAAATCGAAAATGCAGCCGATATTTTTACTTCGTTTGATACGGAGATAGCCTCAGCCGATGACAAACTTTCGATATTTTTTATTTATAAAATGTATGAGCTGATTTGGAACGCCTCAAAACGGCAGCCTCAAATCCCGTATAAATTTCGTAAATTGCAGCCCGTTCTTAAAGAGATAAAAACACATTTCTCGGACAACCGCAAAATTTCCTATTACGCAGAAATTATCGGCATGAGCGAGTCGGGATTTCGCAGGCTTTTTAACGATTTTACGGGGTTTTCTCCGATTGAGTACAGAAACCGTATCCGTTTGGAAAATGCAAAAACGCTTCTGAGAAGCGGTGAATATCGTGTTGAAGAGGCGGCAGATGCTGTCGGCTTTACCAACTTATCATTTTTTTGCCGCTCGTATAAACACCTTTTCGGTCACAGCCCCGGAAAAGAAAACTAAGACGGTTTACTTATAAATTTCACAAAAAAGGCACCGTGCAAGCAGAGCGGGATAAAATGAAAAATCACATTTTAGACTTGTATGAAGTGCCATATTTGCGTTTTGCCACAAACGGAAGCGGTGAAAAAGAAAGACTCGTTAAAAAGCTTGCCGAATTGCTTAAAACAGAGCAGCGATAATGCAGCAAACAAAATCTTTATAGACATATGCCTCCCGATAAAAAATCGAAATCAACATTTCAAGCGAAAAATTAAGAGGTTTAGTGAAGAGTGAATAAGTAATAAGTAAAAATCGACAAGCACGAACCGTACTTGCCGATTTTTTGGCAGGGGCAGAAGGATTTGAACCCTCGGCACGTGGTTTTGGAGACCACTGCTCTACCAACTGAGCTATACCCCTTTATTTACAAACGATACTAATACAGTATACTACCTGATTTAAAAAATGTCAATAGTAATTTTAAAAAATTATCATGTGAAAAATTGCATGCTTTTTATGCGGCATTTTTTAGCCCAAAAAGTACAAACAAAAAGGATACCGTACTACGATATCCTGTCTTTTATATACTTTATTATTCTGAGAAATTTGAATCAATCAAATCAACCAGTGCGTCAACAGCCTGCTTTTCATCAACGCCGTCGGCAATAATATTTATGCTTGTACCGCGCGCAATTCCGAGTGACAAAACGCCCAACAGACTCTTTGCGTTAACTTTTCTCTCTTCCTTTTCAACCCAGATGCTCGACTTGAACTCATTCGCTTTCTGAATAAAGAAAGTCGCCGGTCTTGCATGTAAACCCACCTGGTTCTGAAGAACAACTTCTTTAGAATACATTACAAAATCCCCTCTCCGAATAGATATCTCCGTACCAAACATGATGTTACTTTAAATATACTAAAAAAACACGATTTAGTCAAGTCTTTTTTAAGATTTGCGCAAGAATTATATTTGTTTATACAAAGCCTCTATATTCTTCGCCCTAATTTTTCGATGTTTTCGGCGCGAAATTGTGAAAAATGCCCGTTATCAAGCGCGTCACGTATCTCCTGCATAAGGTTGTTGTAAAAATACAGATTATGCAGCACACACAAACGCTGTGCCAGCATTTCCTTTGCTTTAAACAAATGGCGTATATATGCACGGCTGTAGTTTCTGCATGCCGGACAGCCGCACCCCTCCTCTATCGGATTCATGTCAAGCTCGTATTTTGCGTTCATTATATTTATAATGCCCTCATGTGTGAAAATATGCCCGTGTCTTGCGTTACGGCTCGGCATAACGCAATCAAAAAAGTCAACTCCGCGCCATACCGCTTCTATTATGTTAACAGGCGTTCCGACACCCATCAGATAGCGCGGTTTATTCTTCGGCATATACGGCTCAACCTGCTCTATTATATGATACATCTCCTCATGCGACTCACCAACCGCAAGTCCGCCTATCGCGTATCCGTCAAGGTTGAGCTGCGCTATCTGCTGCATGTGTTCTTTTCTGATATCGTCATATGTCGAGCCCTGGTTTATACCGAAAAGCATCTGCTTTTTATTTATAGTATGCTCCAGTGTATTTAAATGCTCCATCTCTTTTTTGCATCTTACAAGCCAGCGTGCCGTACGCTCCGTCGAACGCCTTACATAGTCATATGGCGACGGGTTTTCTATACACTCATCAAATGCCATTGCTATCGTTGAGGCAAGGTTTGACTGTATACGCATGCTCTCCTCCGGTCCCATAAATATGCGTCTGCCGTCTATGTGCGAGGCAAAATATACCCCTTCCTCCTCAATGCGCCTGAGCTGTGCCAGCGAAAACACCTGAAATCCGCCGCTGTCCGTAAGTATCGGTCTGTCCCAGTTCATCATGCGGTGCAGTCCGCCAAGCTCATGCACAACCCTGTCGCCCGGGCGCAGATGAAGATGATATGTGTTTGAAAGCTCAACCTGACAGCCTATCTCTTTCAAATCCATGCTCGAAACTGCGCCCTTTATAGCCGCACATGTGCCGACATTCATAAATACGGGCGTTTGTATTGTGCCGTGCACGGTCGAAAATTCGCCGCGGCGTGCTTTATTTTCGGTTTTTATTAATTTAAACATGATTTCCCCCGAATAATAAGTATATTATTTTTTATGCATTTTTTGTCTGGACAATATAAAGCTCCTGCTTAAATATCCTGTACTAATATATTTTATACACTTTTCATACATATTGTCAACCGTTTAATAACTGTTTTCACTCTTTTTCAATCAATTTTAACAAGTTTTTCGACAACTGTTGACAATTATATACAAGCGTGTTATAATCATAGCGTAAATCAAATAATTGCCAATATAATTCCGCGTAAATCGGTGCGGAAGTTTCTACCGCAACACCACAATATTGTGCTGCCGTGCGGCGTTTTTGTTTTTGCAGGGCGCTCGGCATCACTGCAAAGCGGCAGCGCCGTCTTTGTTTTAAAGCTTGCGACTATTGGAGAATATACTTTTGCTTTTATTTGAAGATTTTTTTCAGATTTAAAAGTTTATTTCGGATTTTGTTCCGTTTGTTTTTCGGATAATCCGGAGGTATATCCTGTTTGTTGGCGGCGTACTTTGCAAAGTATGCTTTTTTCATTTTTTAACTGTTTTAAAACCGCATCTGTGACATACAAACGGTACGGTTCACTGTTTTTTTGACTATTTACAGCGGCGCATGACGCCGGAACGGAGATTTTATATGAAGCTTCTTGAGGACAGAATTATAAAAGAAGGAAAAGTATTGTCAGACCGCATACTGAAGGTCGGCAGCTTTTTAAACCAGCAGATAGACCCTTCTCTCATGTATGAAATAGGAGCGGAAATTTATAGGCTTTTTAAAGATGACGGTGTTACAAAAATCGTTACCGTCGAAGCCTCCGGAATTGCAATCGCTCTTGCGGCGGCATATCACTTCAAGGTTCCCGCGATATTTGCAAAAAAGGGCAGCTCAAGCAACGTTGAAACAAACGATTTGCTCAAAGCCCCCGTGAGGTCGTTTACGAAAAATACTGTGTACGAGGTCAGCATAAGCAGAGAATATATTTCTCCCTCGGACAAAATTCTTATCGTTGACGACTTTTTGGCGTCGGGAAATGCACTGGAAGGTCTTATCGAAATTGCATCACAGGCAGGCGCGTCTGTTGCAGGCGCCGCGATTGCGATAGAAAAGGGTTTTCAAAACGGCGGCGACCGTCTCAGGAATGAGGGAATACGCGTTGAGTCGCTCGCAATTATTGACAAAATGGCTCCCGGAGAAATCACTTTCCGCGCACAGCCGTAACTGACTTTGATGTAACTTTAGTTTACATATATTTTAAATTATGCCGAAAGGCGGGAGGTATTATTATGAAGAAAATCTTTTCACTGTTGATGGCAGCCGTTATGCTGCTTTCCTGCATCATGCTTACTGCATGCAGCGGCGGACAGACAAACAGCACAGATGATACCCAGACATCTGCAAAAGACATTAAAGTAGGTTTTATTTTCCTCCACGATGAAAACTCAACCTATGACAAAAACTTCATGGACGCTGCTACAGCTGCAAAAAAGGCTCTCGGTCTTAAAGATGACCAGGTTATGTTTAAAACAAACATTCCCGAGTCGAACGAGTGCTATGAAGCAGCAGCAAGCCTTGTTGACGCAGGTTGCGACATCGTATTCGCTGACAGTTTCGGTCACGAAGATTTCATAATCCAGGCTGCAAAAGAGTTCCCCAACACTGTTTTTGCACATGCTACGGGAACAAAAGCTCACACAGAAAAGCTTCCTAACTACTACAACGCTTTCGCTTCCATATATGAAGGCCGTTTCCTGGCAGGTGTTGCTGCAGGACTGAAGCTCAACGAGATGATTGACAGCGGTAAAATCACGGCAGAGCAGGCAAAGATGGGTTATGTCGGCGCATATCCGTATGCAGAGGTTAAGTCCGGCTACACATCATACTTCCTCGGCGCACGCTCGGTTTGCCCGTCGGTAACAATGGAAGTTAAGTTCACAAACTCATGGTTTGATATAGCTGCGGAGAAGGAAACCGCTAACGCGCTTATCGCTGACGGCTGCGTACTTATAAGCCAGCATGCTGACTCTGAGGGCGCTCCCAAAGCTTGTGAAGAAGCAGGTGTTCCGAACGTTGCATACAACCTTGACACACGTGAATGGGGTCCGAACACAGCTCTCATTTCATCAAAGATTAACTGGGAGCCTTATTTTGAGCACCTTATCACATCTGTTCAGAAGGGTACTTCAATCACACAGGATTTCTCGGGCGGACTTAAAGACGACGTTGTTCAAATTCTCGGTCTTAACGACAAAGTTGCCGCTAAAGGTACACAGGAGAAACTTGACGAAGTAAAGGCAAAACTCATCTCGGGCGATATAAAGGTATTTGATACATCAACGTTTACTGTTGACGGTAAAACTGTTACGGAATACAAAGCAGACGTTGATTCCGACGCTGCATTCACACCCGATACAGAAGTTGTATCCGATGGATACTTCCATGAATCGGAAATGCGTTCGGCTCCGTACTTTGACCTTAACATTGACGGTATAACAATAAAATAAAAAGCTTAAATTAAATAACGTGCCCTCATGCAGAGACATTGTGCCCTGCATGAGGTGTTTTCGTTTTTTTGTTTTTTATAAAAAGTATAGAAATTTTGGTAAAAATACGTAAATTTCGCTCTGAACAAAATTCATACGGTAAAAATATCAAGTTTTTGGTTTTGCATGCAGCCGCTTTTCCGAATGTATTTCCGGTATGGGTTTTGTTGAGAGTGAAATATGAAATCAGGAGGAATTTTATGTCTTCTACAACGGCAATTGAACTCAGAAACATAACAAAGACATTCGGCTCCGTAACAGCCAACAAAAATGTCTGCATGAGTGTAAACAAAGGCGAGATACTGTCTGTGCTCGGAGAAAACGGAAGCGGAAAAACAACGCTTATGAACATGATTTCGGGCATTTACTTTCCCGACGAAGGGCAAATCTTCATAAACGGCGAAGAGGTTGTTATCCGTTCGCCGAAGGACGCATATGAGTACAAAATCGGCATGATACATCAGCATTTTAAACTTGTTGATGTGTTTACTGCCGCAGAAAACATAATTCTCGGACTTGACACAAAGAAAAAGTTTGATATAAAATCCGCGGAGAAAAAGGTTCGCGAAATAGCGGACAGATACGGTTTTATTATTGACCCGAACAAGAAGATATATGAGATGTCCGTTTCGGAAAAACAGACCGTTGAAATAATAAGGGTTTTATACCGCGGCTCCGATATCCTCGTTCTTGATGAGCCGACAGCCGTACTTACGCCGCAGGAAACAAAGAAGCTTTTTGCGGTACTGCGCAACATGAGAAATGACGGCAAAGCAATCATAATCATCACGCACAAGCTTAATGAGGTTCTTGAAATTTCCGACCGCGTTTCCGTTTTGCGTAAAGGTGAATACATAGGAACCGTGAACACCTCCGAAACCTCGGAATCGGAGCTTACCGAAATGATGGTAGGCAAAAAAATTTCGCTCAACATTGAGCGCAGCGAGCCGGAAAATCCGGTTGACCGCCTGAAGGTTGAACATATAAACTGCATGAACCGTGAGGGTGCAACGCTGCTTAATGACGTTTCGTTTACGGCGCGCTCGGGAGAAATCCTCGGTATTGCCGGTATTGCGGGCAGCGGACAGCGCGAGCTTCTGGAAGCAATAGCCGGTTTGCAGCATGTTGACAGCGGAAGTATTCTGTATTTTAACCCCAAAACGGGCGAAACGGAAAACCTCAGGGATAAAACCCCGATGGAAATCCGCGACATGGGTGTGCGGCTGTCATTTGTGCCGGAGGACAGACTCGGCATGGGACTTGTCGGCAACATGGACATAATTGATAACATGATGCTCAGAAGCTACCGCAAGGGAAAATCGGTATTTCTTGAGAGAAAGGCGCCGAAAAATCTTGCCGAGGAGATAATAGACAGGCTTGAGGTTGTAACACCCAGTGCAAATACTCCCGTAAGAAAGCTCTCGGGCGGAAATGTGCAAAAGGTTCTTGTCGGTCGCGAAATTGCATCTTCGCCGACAGTATTGATGGCGGCTTATCCCGTGAGAGGGCTTGACATAAACTCATCATACACGATATACAACCTTTTAAACGAGCAGAAACGCCGCGGTGTTGCGGTAATACTGGTTGGTGAGGACCTCGATGTGCTGCTTGAGCTGTGTGACAGAATTGTTGTAATATGCGGCGGCGCAATAAGTGATATCGTTGATGCACGCACAACCACAAAAGAAAAGGTCGGACTTCTTATGACCGGCTCAAAAAAGGGGGCTGACGCTGATGAAAAATAAAGAAAAGCATGCCCATGAACCGCTTATACAGGTTGTGAAGCGTGCAGACATGGTGTGGTACAAATCCTGGACAATCAGGCTTATTGCCGTTGTAATTGCGCTTTTGTTATGCGCTCTCGTTATAGTTCTGCTGACAGGCTATAACCCTATTCAGATTTATGTTTCCATGTTTGAGGGAACTTTTGGTTCAACGCGTAAGCTCTGGAATACTCTGCAAAAGCTGGCAATGCTTCTGTGTATATCGCTCGCCGTAACCCCTGCTTTTAAAATGAAGTTCTGGAACATCGGCGCAGAGGGACAGTCGCTTGTCGGTGGGCTTGCCGCTGCGGCATTCATGATATATTTTGGCGACACAATGAGCCCATATATCCTGTTTCCGCTCATGTTCATAGCGTCACTTCTCGCGGGCATGATATGGGGCGTTATTCCGGCATATTTTAAGGCGAAGTTTAACACAAACGAAACACTGTTCACTCTTATGATGAACTATATCGCCATGCAAATTGTTTCCTTCTGCATAGTTTTCTGGGAAAATCCGAAGGACTCAAACACAGTCGGCGTTATTAACCGTGCAACCGAAGGCGGCTGGCTTCCGACGTTGTTTGGGCAGAAATACCTTCTGAACATACTGATTGTTGCCGTAATTACGCTTATTATGTACATATATCTGCGCTACAGCAAGCACGGCTACGAAATTTCCGTTGTCGGTGAAAGTGAGAACACGGCAAAATATATCGGTATAAATGTAAAAAAAGTTATAATAAGAACGATGGCGCTTTCGGGCGCACTGTGCGGTATAGCGGGTCTGTTGCTCGTTGCCGGCACAGACCACACCATAAACACCAACACCGTCGGCGGCATGGGCTTTACGGCAATAATGGTATCATGGCTGGCGAAATTTAACCCGATATTTATGACGCTGACATCATTTCTTATTGTCTTTCTGGAGCGCGGCGCAAGCGAAATTGCAACCGCATTCCAGCTGAATGAAAGCGTTTCCTCGATATTGACGGGTATTATACTGTTCTTCATTATCGGCAGTGAGTTTTTTGTTCAGTATAAAATTAATATTCGTGCAAAGCATAAGGAGGAGAAATAAGAATGTTTGCAACTATTATAAGCAAAGCAATCACACAGGGCATACCTCTTCTGTTTGGCTCAACGGGCGAAATAATAACCGAAAAATCGGGTAATCTTAACCTCGGTATTCCGGGCATAATGTATATGGGCGGCAGCGCCGGCGTAATCGGGGCATATCTGTACGAACGCTCGGTCGATGTGCCGCAGCCGTTCTGGTGCATAACAATTCCGCTTCTCGCCGCACTTATAGGTGCAGGTTTTGCCGCATTTATATACAGCTTTCTGACAATAACGCTGCGTGCAAACCAGAATGTGACGGGTCTTGCGCTTACGACCTTCGGCGTCGGCTTCGGCGATTTCTTCGGCGGCTCGCTCACAAAGATTTTTGCGGACGGAGGAAATCTGTCGGTAAAGACTACCGCCGACTATTTTAAAACACCTCTGCCGTTTGCAAATGACCTCGGAGCGATAGGAACAATATTTTTCTCATACGGCTTTTTGGCATATCTCGCCGTTGTCATAGCGCTTGCTGCGTCATGGTTTTTAAACCGTACACGCACGGGACTGCATCTCCGCGCAGTAGGAGAAAATCCTGCCACAGCCGATGCTGCCGGAATTAACGTTACAAAGTATAAATACCTTGCAACATGTATCGGAGGCGCAATCGCAGGCCTCGGCGGATTATACTTTATTATGGATTATACGGGCGGCTCGTGGACAAACGGCGGTTTCGGCGACCGCGGCTGGCTCGCGATTGCACTTGTTATATTTGCACTGTGGAAACCGAATGTCAGCATTTTGGGTTCATTTGTATTCGGCGGACTTTACATTGCATATTCATATATATCGGGGCTCAGCAGAAGCTCGGTTGCTATATTTAACATGCTTCCGTATGTTGTGACGATTTTGGTGCTTATTCTGACAAGCGTCCGCAACAAAAAGGAAAATCAGCCTCCGGCATCGCTGGGACTTGCATATTTCCGTGAGGACCGATAGTAAACTATGAGCGCGGCAAAAGCCGCATATATGAAAGGTGGTAACCAATATGGTAAGAGCAGTAGTTGGTGCAAACTGGGGCGACGAAGGCAAGGGCAAGATTACAGACATGCTTGCAAAAGACGCCGATATTGTAATAAGATTTCAGGGCGGTGCAAACGCAGGACATACTATCGTAAACGACTACGGCAAATTTGCGCTTCATCTTCTTCCGTCAGGTTCGTTTAATTCAAACGTTATAAACATGATTGGCAATGGTGTTGCGCTTGATATAGACAGACTTTTCAGCGAGATAAACGATATTGTGAACCGCGGCGTGCCAAAGCCCAACATCGTAATATCAGAAAGAGCGCAGGTTCTTATGCCCTATCATGTGCTTCTTGACACATATGAAGAAGAAAGACTGTCGGACAGAAAGTTTGGCTCGACAAAGTCTGGTATTGCGCCTTTTTATTCAGACAAATTTGCAAAAATCGGTTTTCAGGTATGGGAGCTTTTGCAGAGCGATGATTTGCTCTATGAAAAGGCAAAAAACGTGCTTGAAATAAAAAATCTGATAATTGAACATGTGTACCACAAACCCCGCATCGACCTTGATGAGTTTTTTGAAACACTCAAACGCTACAGAGAAATTGTAAAGCCTTATGTTATAAATTCGGTTGAGTTTATTCATAACGCTATAAAAGAAGGCAAAAACATTCTGCTTGAAGGTCAGCTCGGTTCGCTCAAAGACCCTGACTTCGGCATATACCCGTTTACGACCTCATCTCATACACTCGCAGGCTACGGCGCTTGCGGCGCAGGCATACCGCCATATGAAATCAAAGATATTATAACCGTTGTAAAGGCATATTCCTCCGCTGTCGGAGCAGGTGCGTTCGTTTCCGAAATTTTCGGCGATGAGGCTGACGAGCTTCGCAGAAGAGGCGGTGACGGCGGCGAATACGGCGCAACTACTGGCAGACCGAGAAGAATGGGCTGGTTTGACTGTGTAGCGTCAAGATACGGCTGCATGGTCCAGGGAACGACACAGGTTGCGTTTACGGTGCTTGACGTTTTGGGATATCTGGACGAAATTCCCGTATGCGTTGCGTATGAATATGACGGCAAAACAACAAAGGAATTTCCGACAACTGACAAGCTTAATATTGCAAAACCTGTACTTAAAACAATGAAGGGCTGGAAATGTGACATAAGGGGAATAAAAAAATATGAAGACCTTCCCGAAAATTGCAGAAAGTACATTGAGTTTGTTGAGAGCGAAATCGGATATCCGATTAAGATTGTTTCAATCGGTCCCGGCAGAGATGATATAATTTACAGATAATATATTGCAATACAAAAGCCGCAGTCTGCTGAACTGCGGCTTTTTATGTAGCTATACTATTCATTTTTAAGATATTTAAGCGGTGTATATATAACAAGCGCACTTCCGCTGCCTATATTTACGCCGGCTTTCTCCTTTGTAAAGAAATTGCTTATCCCCATACTCGCATTTGTAAGCGGCGCATGCTCAAGCGGATAGCCGAGATTTTCGGTCGTTATGTCCTTCGCCTCAGGAAACGGGATTATCGAAAGCAAATCGCCGCTGCTGCCGCAGATTTCAATTTTTCCGCTCACGAAAAGCGTCGTCGATGTGCCGTCAAAAATACTGCCGCAGACTCCCGATTTCTCAATCGTTCTGAGCAGATATATGTTCGCCAGCGTGTGGTCAAGCCTTCCGCCGGTTGATGCAAGAAACAGTATCTCGCCGGCGCCATGTTTACATGCATATTTTACGGCAATTTCGCTGTCTGTGTAATCCTTCTCCGGCGGATATTCAATAATGTTTTTGCAATGTATCTTTTCACGCGAATATGAGTCAAAATCTCCCAGTACAACATCGGGTTTTATGCCCATACATTCGGCATACAAATACCCTCGGTCGGCACATATTATCATGTCACCGTCTTTTATTTCCGCCCTTGCGCGCTCAATGCTGCCTATTTCGCCTCCGCATATTATAACCGCTCTCACAATCTCGCCTCCGCGCTGTTGGCAAGTTTTACAAATTTTTTGGTCTGTGCCTCTATGTTATCCGCCCCAAAAATTGCGCTTCCTGCCACAACGGTATTTGCACCCATTTCTATCACATGTTCAAGATTTGACAGCTTGACTCCGCCGTCAACCGATATATCAAGCGCAGGGTGGGCAAGCTTTTTTACCTGTCTGAGCTTTTCATCGGCACAGTCCAGATAGCCCTGACCGCCGAACCCCGGCTCCACCGACATCACAAGCGCCATATCAAGCACGGGAATTATGTCGGCAATTTCGCTCACCTTTGTTGACGGCTTTATGGAAACACCCGCTTTTTTGCCGAAGTCCTTTATCATCTCAACACAGCCCGGCAAATCGTCCGTTGCCTCGGCATGCACGGTAATAATATCCGCTCCGGCACATGCAAACTGCTCTATGTAGCGTTCGGGTCTGTCTATCATGAGATGCACATCAAACACAAGATTGCTCTTCTTTCGTATGCTCTCGATTACAACAGGTCCGATTGATATATTCGGCACAAATATGCCGTCCATTACATCAATGTGCAGATATTGTGCTCCTCCCTTTTTTACGGCGCTGATTTCTTTTTCCAGGCATGAAAAATCTGCCGACAAAATCGACGGTGCAATTTTTATCATTTTTATAACCCTTTCTCTGTATGTTAATTATATGGATGTCTGTGAACCTGCGGTATCACAGCTCCCATTCCTTCACCTTTTTAAGCTCATTATACATGCTCACATAGCTTTCATGCCGCTCGTGCGATATCTCTCCGCGCTCAACCGCCTCGATAACTCCGCACCCCGGCTCGCTCACATGCGCACACCCTCTGAACCTGCATTTATCGGTATACGGCTCAAATTCGATAAAATATCCTGCCAACTCATCGGCGCGGATTTTCGGCATTTCAAAGCTTGAAAATCCGGGTGTATCAAGCACATATGTGTCCTTTTCAAGCTCAAGCAGCTCCACATGGCGCGTTGTATGCCGTCCGCGCCTGATTTTTTCGCTGACGCTTCCCGTTTCAAGCTCATATGATACTCCGAGAGCATTCAGAAGGCTCGATTTCCCGACTCCCGAATTTCCTGCAAACGCTGTTATTTTGCCGCGCAGAAGGGCGCGCAGTTCTTCTATGCCCTCTCCGCTTTCAACGCTTGTTATGACAACACGGTATCCGGCGTTCCTGTATATGTCGATAAGCTTCTGCGAATGATGCAAATCCGCCTTATTAAAGCACAAAACCGTATCAAGTCCGCTGTATCTGCCTATTATCAAAAAGCTGTCAATCAGCGCCATGTGCGGATCGGGTGAGCGCAGCGCAGTCACCACGGCAAGCTGGTTTATGTTTGCCGCCGCAGGGCGCACAAGCATTGAGCTTCTCTCGCATATGTTCTCAATGCTGCCCTTTCCGTCCTTTATTTCAAGCTCCACACGATCGCCCACCATCGGCACAATTTTATCCTTGCGGAACTTTCCTCTCGCTTTGCACTCATATACTTCATTGCCCGATTTTACATAGTAAAATCCGCCTATGCCTTTAATGATTACTCCGTACAGAAGAAATCCCCCTCAACTTTATATCTTTTAATTTTAAGCTGATTTCAAAACATCTATAAATTAAAAATTATTGTAAAAAATCGGCTTTAATATGTTGCCTAAAACGTTATCGTCTGTGTCCCGACAAGCACGCCGTCATGATAAATCTCAAGCGACGCACTGTTTCTGCCTGTCACGCGTATGTCGTAGGTTACCTCGCTTTTATGATGCAGACGGTTGTGTATTTCTTTTCCGTTTGCCACAACCCTTATCTGCGTTGACTCCTTATCCTGCGGCACAGGCAGCGTAATCGTCTTAACCTGTGTCTGCGGCGTCGGTTCAACGGTCGGCGTTGGTGTGGCAGTAATACCCTTGCTCACCGTGAGCGACACTGCGCTCTTTTTCTCTGCCTTTCTTCCCGACGATGGGCTCTGCCTTATCACAGTACCGACCGATTGCTCAGACTCCTCCTCGGCAACATTTCCGACAACAAGCCCTGCATTTTCAATATCGTTTTTCGCCTGGGCAAGCGATTTGCCGATTACATTAGGCACATCGGTTTCCTCTTTTTCCTTTTTAACCGAAACATACAGCCTTATTGTTTCGTTTGCTTTTGCCGCTGTTCCTGCCGACGGCGACTGGCGTATTACTGTATTTTCCGAGGTATTTTCACTTTCCTCCTCAGTAATCACTGCCTTAAATCCCGCCTTTTCAAGAATTGTTACAGCATTGTCCTTATCATAGCTTACAACGTTTGGCACAGTCAGCTCTCCGTCAAGTCCCGAACTGATTTTCACACGGATTTTTGCACCCTTTTTTACGCTCCGTCCGGCTGCCGGTTCCTGTGATATTACAACGTCTTTTTCATACTGTGCCGACGCTATCTGCTCTTCAATCTCTATCCCCAGCTTTGCATCGCTTAAAAGCTGTGTTGCCTCCTCAAGGCTCTTTCCTTCAACATTCGGCACAAAGGTTTCGTCCCACTGTGACGTTCCGAAGCCGCCGAACATCGATATAAGCATAAATGCAATCGCAATCAGCAATATTCCCGCCGCAACAGCTGCCATCCACACCATACGCTTTTCACTTTTTGTGAACGGTGTCTTGGTCTTTTTTGAATTTGTCTTTCTTAAATCCGTTTTTTTCTTTTGCAAATCATGTGCACCTCTGCGGTGATGTATCTCTCCCTCCGGCATTATCACGCGTGTCGAATCACTATCGGGCGCAGCCGATGCCGCTCTGTTTGACAGCGCATTGTTCAAATCCGCCACCATTTCTCCTGCACTCTGATAACGTCCGTTCTGCTCCTTACAAATCGCCTTCATCACAATTTTTTCAATACTTTCGGGTATATCCGGATTTATAAGACGCGGATCCATCGCCTTCTGCGACATATGCATCATTGCAATTGACACGGCGCTGTCCGCGTCAAACGGAACCTTCCCCGTCAGCATTTCATACAGCGTTATGCCGGCTGAATATATATCCGACTTTTCATCGGTATATCCGCCGCGTGCCTGCTCGGGCGAAAGATAATGCGCAGAGCCGATTACCGTATCGTCCGCCACCATTGTCGAGCCTGTGGCAGCGCGTGCTATACCGAAATCGGTTACCTTTGCAATTCCGTTTTTTGTAATAATTATATTGTGCGGCTTTATGTCGCGGTGTATTATGCCCTGTTTGTGCGCACATTCCAGCGCCGAACATATCTGCGCCGCATATCCTGCCGCCTCACGCCATCCGAGTGCACCCTTCTGTGATATATACTCCTTCAGCGTTATACCTTCGGCAAGCTCCATGACGATATAGTGTCTGCCGCTGTCAAATCCCACGTCATATACAGACACGATGTTCGGATGCGATAAACTCGCCGCCGCCTGTGCCTCAACCTCAAAACGGCGCAGAAATTCGCTGTCATCGGAAAATTCTCTTTTCAAAACCTTTACGGCTACAAGCCTGTTCAAAAGACGGCACTTTGCCTTATATACATCTGCCATACCGCCGGTTCCGATTTTTGCTATTATCTCATATCTTCCGCCCAAAAGCGTTCCGATTTGTATATTTCCGTTCATTTTTTAACCATTCCTTTCATCAGTCAAATCAAATGAAGCTATGTCACAAATTATGTCCGTCATCTGAGGCAAGAACCACCGTTATATTGTCCTCGCCGCCTGCGTCATTTGCCGTCTGTATCAATCTTTCCGCCTTTTCTGTGAGCGGTATGTCTTTTGAGAGTATCTCCTCCATACACTCACGTGAAACTTTGTTGCTCAAGCCGTCCGAACATACAAGAATTGTTTCTCCGTTATAGGCGCATGTGTTTATATCGGGGAAAATATCCGCCGAAGAGCCGACTGCCTGCATTATAATGTTTTTCTGCGGATGATTTTGAGCCTCCTGCTCGCTTATCTCTCCCGTATCAACAAGATGCTGCACATATGACTGGTCTTTCGTAAGCGCCTCCGCGCCTTTTTGGGATACAAGGTACGCTCTGCTGTCGCCGACGTTTAACACTGTAACTCTTTTGTCCGTAACTGCCGCAATAACGAGCGTTGTACCCATACCGCTGAGCTTTTCGTCCTTCAGCGATTTTTGCCATATTTCCGAATTTGCCAGCTTGCAGCATGAGTTAAGCAGCGATGTCAGCACACTCTCGCTCATTGCGCGCTCATATTCGCTCTCAATCATACCGCGCACACACTCCGCGGCAAGTCTGCTTGCCGTTTGTCCTCCGTTATGTCCGCCCATTCCGTCTGCGACAATCAGAAAAGCCGCGTCCTTATATATGAACGCATCGCAGCTGTCCTGATTTTCGCCGCGCATTTTTCCCGTATCGCTTCTGCAAACCAAATTCACACATATCCCCTCCTGTCTGTCACATATGTCTTTATATGATTTTTTACCGTTTGTATTTAATTTTTTTATATTTTTGCCTCATTACAGCCTTTTCTGCCTGAGCTGTCCGCATGAAGCGGATATATCCGACCCAAGCTCGCGCCGCACCGTGGCAGTTATTCCATTTTTCTCAAGCGCCCCGATAAACTTTTTTATCGACTGCGCATTGCTCTTTTTATATGAACGTTCTTTAACGTTATTTACCGGTATCAGATTTACATGACACATAATTCCGCCTATGCGCTCCGCAAGCTCGCGCGCATTTTCTTCGCTGTCGTTTACCCCGTCAATCATTGCATATTCAAACGAAATGCGTCTTGTTGTAACCGACTGATATTTTTTACATGCGTCTATCAATTCATCTATTTTCCAGCGCTTATTTACCGGCATCATGCTGTTTCGTATTTCGTCATTCGGCGCATGCAGCGATATGGAAAGTGTAATCGGAATGTTCATCTGTGAAAGCTTTTCAATCCCGTCAACAACGCCGCACGTCGAAAGCGATATATGCCTGTAGCCGATGTTCAGTCCGCGCTCATCATTTACGTTTATCAGAAAGCGCCTCACGTTTTCAAAATTATCCAGAGGTTCGCCTATCCCCATCATAACTATGTTGGAGATCCGCTCCCCCGTATCCTTCTGCGCCAAAAGCACCTGCATAAGAATTTCTCCCGAGAGCAAATCGCGCTTTTTTCCGCCGATTGTCGATGCACAAAAGTTGCACCCCATGCGGCAACCTGCCTGTGACGATATGCACACGGTTACTCCGTGATGATAATGCATAACAACCGTTTCGACGCATTCCCCGTCGTCAAATTCTATAAGGTATTTTACCGTTTCGTCTATTTTTGATTTATATTTTTCCGCTATCCTTGCGCCCCTTATCACTGATACACCGGCAAGCTTTTCACGAAGCGTCTTTGATACATTCGTCATATCGTCAAAACTCATTGCCCCTTTTTTACAAAGCCATTCAAAAATCTGGCGCGCACGAAAACGTTTCTCGCCCATATCCGTAATAAATGTTTCGAGTTCATCATATGTAAAACTTCTCAAATCAGGCAGTGCCATCTAAAATCTCCATTCCGCCGAGAGCTGACGCAAAAGAACGCTTTATGTTAATTTTTCTTCCGCCGCCATGTATCGGCATAAACAGTTATTCCTTGTTTTTTAATTTTTTCTATATCATCTTTCATTTTCGTTTCATCTTGCAGATAAAAAATCCGTCAATTCCGTCAACATTCGGATAAAACTGTACATATCCGCTCTTTGCCCCGTCCTTTTTATACTTCTCGGGCAAAATCTCATCAAACGGGCACATACAAAACTCCCCGTTTCTTTCCAGAAAACGCTTCACCACATCAATATTTTCCGTATGCGAAACCGTGCATGTGCTGTATACAAGCGTTCCGCCATGTTTCACATACCTTGCCCCTGCCAACAGGATTTCATATTGCAGCTGCGAAAGCTGTTTTTGCAGGTTTATGTCAAAACCCCATTTTATGTCCGGCTTTTTCCGTATAATTCCGAGTCCGCTGCACGGTACATCTGCCAAAACCGCGTCCGCCGCAGAGTCAAACTCCTTCATATATACTGACGAATCAGCCGTGTGCGCTTCGATTATATCTATACCGAGCCGCTTTGCATTGTTTTTTATAAGTTCGATTTTATGTTCATGTACGTCAAACGAATAAATTTTGCCCTCATTTTTCATAAGCTCGGCAATATGCGTGCTTTTTCCGCCCGGTGCGGCACATAAATCAATAACCGTGTCCCCGCTCTTCGGTCCGAGCGCCATGCAGGCAAAATATGAGCCCATTCCCTGCGGCGTAAAAAGTCCGCTGCGGTATGATTTAAGCGCGCCTATGTCGCTGCCGCCGACAGTTAACATGTTTTCTGCGTCTGTGCGCTGTGATTTTACGTTTTCTGCCGTAAGTGTTTCTGTCAGTGCAAAGCTGTCTGTTTTCAGTCTGTTTACACGGACTGTTACCGACGGACTTTCATTTCCCGCCGCCATAAGCTCTTCGGCAAATCCGTATCCGAACTCATCAATCCACATTTCGGCAAGCTCGTCGGGATATGAATACTCTACACAAAGACGCTCTTTTTTATCTTTCGGCAAAACAAGCGTATCTTTGCCCGATGCTACCGCACGCAGAACCGCATTTACAAACGCCTTTGAGCGATATGCCTTTTTTGCGGCAAGCTTCACGCTCTCATCAACCGCGGCGCTGTCCGGCACACGGTCAAGCTTCATTATCTGATATATACCCATACGCAAAATCAGAAGCACGTTTAATGAAAGCTTTTTCAGCCTGACGCTCGAATAGCGCGATATAATATAATCGAGATACCGCCTGTATTTCACACAGCCGTACACAATCGTCGTGACAAGCCTTCTGTCAGCCTCCGCCAGACCGCTCCCGCGCAGTCCCTCTTTCAGCGCTATGTTTGAAAAAGCTTTATCATTTTCGGTTTTATACAATATATCAAATGCACACATGCGCGCATTTTTCTGCTTTTTAACGCTGCTGCCGTTCACTTACGAACTCCTTTCGGCTTTTGTCCTTCAAATATACTTTATACACATGCTTTAGTCGCGGCGTCTGCCGAACAGCGCCAGTATACGAAGAAAACTTCCGAGTGCGGCAAGTGTTGAAGCAATATATGTCATTGCCGCAGCGCTCAGTACCTTTTTTGCACCCTCATTCTCCTGCGCAGTCAAAATGCCGTATTCGTCAAGCGTTTTTATCGCACGTCTGCTTGCGTTAAACTCCACAGGCAATGTCACAAGCGAGAAAAGCACAACCGCGCTGTAGAGTATAATTGCCAAATCTATAAGTCCGCCAAACTCCAGAATTGCGCCCAGTATAACCATCGGAACGGCTATATATGACGAAAAATTCGCCACAGGCACAAGCGCATTTCTTATCTTAATCGGGAAATATCCCGCTGCATGCTGCGCCGCATGTCCGGCCTCATGTGCGGCAACGCCTATTGCGGCAACAGAGGTCGAATTGTATACGCTTTCCGACAGCCGTATTGTGTTCGTGCGCGGATCATAATGGTCCGTAAGCTCTCCGCCGACGCGCTCAACCGAAACATCGCTCTGACCGTTTTTATCAAGTATCATGCGCGTTACCTGCGACGCCGTGAGAGAGCGTGAGTTTGTATATTCGGAATATTTGCCAAATGTTGTTTTTACCCTTATGCTTGCCCATATCGATATCATAAGCGGTATCAGTACATATATAAAATATGTGCTGTCATAGTATGGATAATATATCGGCATAAAACCATTCCTTTCTGTTTTCAGACATCACTGCCGCCATGCATGGCTTTTTCTTATCATTTTTCAAGCATTATTTTTCGCCAAGCACAACGCCCGTTTCTATCTCATGCCCCATTATATAATCGCTCACCTTCATCATCTTTTTCCCCTCAAACTGTACCGTCCGTATCAAAACAGCGCCGTTTCCGCAGGAAACCGTTATTCCGTCACGCGACACATCAATAATTGTTCCAAACTGCGCTTTTGAAATATTTTCGGCTATGTTCGCAGTCCCTGCCTTCATCATTTTACCCTTATAGTATGTGTAGGCATACGGATACGAATTCATTCCGCGCACAAGATTTACTATACTTTCAGCGTCGGCGCTCCAGTCGATAAGCGCCGTAATTTTATCAATCATCGGCGCATAACAGCTTTTGCTGTCATCTTGCTTTTCGGCACATATTTTCCCTTCCTCTGCCATGTGCAGTGTTTCGACAATCGCCTCTGCACCAAGCTCCATCAGCTTGTCATGAAGTGTTGACGCCGTTTCATCCTCTGCAATATCCACACTTTTTTTGAGTATCATATCGCCCGTGTCAAGCCCTTTTTCCATATACATCGTCGTAACGCCGGTCTGTTTTTCGCCGTTTATTATGCTCCATTGTATCGGTGCGGCTCCCCTGTATTTCGGCAAAAGCGACGCATGCACGTTAATACAGCCGTATTTCGGATATCCGAGCACATATTCGGGCAATATTTTGCCGTATGCCACAACTACTATCACATCGGGTTTAACTGTGTCAAGCACCTCCCGAAGCTCGCCGTTTTTTATGCTCTGCGGCTGATATGTGACTATGCCGTGTTCTTCGGCATACTCATGAACCGCCGTCATGCACAGCTTATGTCCTCTGCCTTTCGGTCTGTCCGGCTGACTGACTGCCGCCGCAACATCAAGCCCTGCCTCGCATAAGGCGCGCATGCACCCCACCGCAAACTCGGGCGTACCCATAAACAATACTCTCATAGCCAACCTCCGTATAAACTCAATCCTGTAATTTTAATATGCCGCATAAGCCGTTATATTTCGTTTAATCCTCGTCCTCAATATATTCCGTCACTTTATCGATAAACAAACCGCCGTCCAGATGGTCAATTTCGTGACACATCGCCTGTGCCAGAAGCTCTTCGCCTGTATACTCATGCACTTCGCCGCGCCTGTCCTGTGCCCTCACAACAACTTTTTCCGGACGCATTACATAGCCGCGTACGCCCGGAACGCTGAGGCACCCTTCCGCAACCTCATGTCCGCCGCTCTGTGAGATTATTTCGGGGTTTATAAGCTCAAGTTTTTCGCCCTCGTTTCGCGTATCGATTACAACGGCGCGCTTTAAAATCCCCACCTGCACAGCCGCAAGCCCTACGCCGTTTGCGGCATACATTGTGTCATACATATCGTCCAAAAGCGCCGCAAGCTTTTCGTCGAACGCTGTAACCGTACGGCTCTTTTTTCTTAAAATTTCGTCCCCTTCTTCTCTTATAAATCTTATTGCCATATGTGTTTCCTCCCCAAAAGGCTGTTTATAACCAAAACAAAATTTAAAAACAAATATTTTCAGAAAAATCTGTTTTTAAAAAAGCCTCATTTTCAAATACAAAAGCCGGCTTATGCCGTACTGTTCGGATTTTTGTCAACCGAAATACTCACAAACCTGCTGTTTTCATCTTTTTGCATATTATCCTGCATATTTCTTAATATGTCATTAAGCCCGTCGGCACATTCGCATTTTATAATTATTCTGTATCTGTATTTGTCTTTTATTTTCGATACAGACGATGCGGCAGGTCCGAGCAAAAGCGTTTTCTGTGCACACTTATCAAGTATTTTTCTTATTTGTGACGCGTATTTTTCTGCATACAGCCCCGTCACACGCTCATCTTTTCCGCTGAACAAAACTGTGACAATTTCGCAGAACGGCGGATAATTCATGGCGCGTCTGAGCTGTATTTCCTCCTCATAAAATCCTTTATAATCGTGATTTTTTGCATGCACAACCGCACTGTGCTCCGGCGTATATGTCTGCACAATCGCGCGTCCCTCCATATCGCCGCGTCCGGCGCGTCCGCATACCTGCATTATAAGGTCAAACGTTCTCTCGCCGCTTCGGTAATCATCTGTATACAAAGATGAATCCGCCGCAATAACCCCCACAAGCGTCACGTTATGAAAATCAAGTCCTTTTGACACCATTTGCGTGCCTATAAGCACGTCTGTTTTTTCTTTTTCAAACTTTTCCAGGAGCTTTTTGTGAGCGCTTTTTGTGTTTGTCGTATCAAAATCCATACGAACCGTACTCACGCCCTCAAACTTCTTTTTAAGCTCCTCCTCAAGCTTCTGTGTGCCCGCACCGAAATATTTTATATATTTGCTGCCGCACTCGGGACATACGCTGTAATTCTCATGCGTATATCCGCAGTAGTGGCACATCAGACGGTTTGTGTATCTGTGATATGTCATCGATATGTTGCAATGCGGACATTTTGCAACATAGCCGCAGCTTCGGCACGAAACAAACGTCGAAAATCCGCGTCTGTTCAAAAACAGTATGCTCTGCTGCCCATGCTCTATGTTATAAAGCAGCTCATGCGACAGCATATCGCCGAACATCGTGCGGTTACCTTTTTCAAGTTCTTCGCGCATATCCGTCACATACACCGTCGGCAGCTTCTGCGAATTATAGCGCGTATTCATCTCAATCAGCCCGTATTCGCCCGTTTTTGCCTTATAATAGCTCTCTATGCTCGGTGTTGCCGACGCAAGCACACACACTGCCCCATGCTGTCCTGAACGAAACATCGCCGCATCGCGTGCATGATATTTTGGCGACATTTCCGATTTGTATGTGTATTCATGTTCCTCGTCAAGTATTATCACACCTATGTTGTCAAGCGGCGCAAAAACCGCGCTACGTGCCCCGACAACAACCCTCGCACCGCCATGCTTTATCCTGCGCCATTCGTCATATCTCTCGCCGAGCGAAAGTCCGCTGTGAAGTATTGCAACACTTTCGCCGAAGCGTGACACAAAACGCTTTGTCATAAGCGGTGTCAGCGATATTTCCGGCACAAGCACGATTGCCGTTTTGCCCTGTGAGAGCGCATGCTCTATGACGTGCATATATACCTCGGTTTTTCCCGAGCCTGTAACGCCGTGTATCAGAAAGGTTTCGCTTTTGCCGCTGTCCATCGACGCACACAGCGTTTTCTTTGCACTTTCCTGTTCGGCGGTAAGCTCTTTGAACCCTTCGCGTTTTTGGTTATTTTCCGATTTTTCCTCCGCGGCAGGGTCGCGCATAACCTCTTCGTCATACAGCCGCACAACGCCTTTTTTTTCAAGCGATACAAGCGCCGCATGCCCGGCAGATGCCGTTTGCAGCAAATCCGATACCGCAGCATGTTCCTTTGTACACAGCAAGTCGATTATTTCCGCCTGTTTCGGCGCTCTTGAAGACAGTTTCTCCGCCATGCGCTGCGCTTCGCCCTTATCGATACAAAGCTTTGCAAACCGAACCGTTCTCGTCTTTATGTCAACCTTGCTGCGCTGAAAAGTTTTTACTACACCTGCTTTTTCAAGCGCGGTTATATGCGCACGTATCGGCATACCGCACATCAGCTCCAGCTTTTTTGCCTCTGCCTCTCCGCGCTCATTTTCAAGTATTTCAACTATTCTTCGCCGTATATCGGCTTCCTCTTGTTTTTTCGTACCGGCGCTGTTTTGCAGAGAAATCATACCGAAAAAATCTTCCGCCCCGTTTTCTGTCAGACAGACCCATTTTTCAAAATCGGTCCGAGTGCCTGTCGGCATGAGCAGGCGCACTGCCTCAATATAACTGCAAAGCGTCTTTTCGCGCAGCCACGCTATAAGCTGTGCTCCCTTTTCATCAAACGCATCTTCACCGTCGGCCGTGCCGGCTATGTCTTTCAGCCTTTTTGCGTCCGTATGGCTCTTCAGCTCAAACACATATCCTTCGCACAGCATACTGCGGACACCGAACGGCACAATCACGCGCCGCCCTATATGCATTTCACCGCACAGCCGCTTGGGTACGCTGTAGTCGAAAATTCTGTCAACCTGCTTTGCGGTTTTTGAAACGATAACACCGACAAACATACTTTCCTCCGAAATTTTTACACAAACACTCTATGCGGAGTTTATTCTTCCCCGCCGGATTTTTCCTCTTCAGCGCCTTTATCTGCCTCATCGGACGCCTCAATATCATCGCTAATATCTGCCGAATTCATGTAGTCAAAATAGTAATTCTTAGGACGTGCCGTTACTTTGCCTTCATTTATTTCATCAATTGCCTTCAGTATCGCCTCGTCAAATCTGCCCGAATATTCACCGTCACTCTCAGCACCGAGCTGGCGCGCACGGCGTGCCGTCAGAATGGCAAGCGAATATCTGGTTTTTGTTTTTTCAACAAGTTTTGCAATAGGGGGATAAATCATGAGTTACACACCTCTTCTATAAATTTTGTATTTCTTTCCACGCGGCAATGCTCCGCGTCGATTATTGCCTCAAGTCTGCCCGCCGCTTTGTCTATATCGTCGTTCAGCAGAATATAGTTGTATTTTTCGATATTTGTAAATTCCCATGCGGCACGGCTGAGCCTCTCGGCAACAACCTCTGCCGGCTCGGTTCCTCGTTCCGTAAGCCTCTTTTTAAGCTCCTTCATCGACGGCGGCATAACAAAAACATATACGCCCTCGGGATATTTGCTGCGAACCTGCATTGCTCCCTGTACCTCAATTTCAAGGATTACGTTTTTGCCCTCATTCAGCATATCCTCAACCGCCTGTTTCGGCGTTCCGTAGTAATTTCCGCAGAAAACCGCGTGCTCAATAACGCCGCCTTCATCAATTTTCTTCCGAAATTCCTGCTCGCTTATGAAGTAATAGTGCACACCGTCAACCTCACCCTCGCGCGGAGAGCGCGTTGTTGCCGATACGGACAAAAACATGTCGCTGCGTCTTTCGAGCAGACGCTTGCATATCGTTCCCTTGCCCGCTCCCGACGGCCCCGACACAACAAGCAATATGCCTTTTCCGCCGTTCAGCGCGGCGCCGCTTTTTTTACATGCACAGCAATTTTTATCGTTTACAGCCTCATTCATCGCCGTCGTCCTCCTCCGCTGCCGATGCCGCATTTCCGCTGAGCCTGTTTGCGACAGTTTCAGGCTGAAGCGCCGACAATATAATATGTTCGCTGTCCGTCACCACAACGGCGCGCGTACGGCGGCCGAATGTTGCATCGATAAGCACGCCTTTGTCACGCGCCTCCTGCACAATACGCTTTATCGGCGCCGACTCGGGGCTTACAATCGCTATAACGCGGTTTGCCGCCACTATGTTTCCAAAACCTATGTTTATAAGCTTCATTTTTCTCACATCCTTTGTTAAGCTGTATTCGGATAAACTGCAAATGAAATCAGTAAACAGCGCTTTTTGCGCTATTCTATGTTCTGTACCTGTTCGCGCATTTTTTCAAGCTCCGCTTTAAGCTCCACAACAATTTTTGCCGTTTCGATATCGTTTGCCTTCGAGCCTATTGTGTTTATTTCGCGGTTCATCTCCTGTATGAGGAAATCAAGCTTTCGTCCGGCAGGCTCACCCGACGACAAAATACCCTCAAGCTCTGTGAAATGGCTTCTCAGACGCACCGTTTCTTCATCAACCGCCACTCTGTCGGCATATATCGCCGCCTCGGTAAGTATTCTCGATTCGTCTATATCTCTCGCCTCAAGAATTTCAAGCAGCTTGTTTGTGAGCCTCTGTCTGTATTCCTCCACACGCTGCGGCGACCGTTCCTCAACTTTCTCCACGAGTGTAAGCATATATGCGGCGCGTGCTCTCACATCTGCCGCCATGCGCTCGCCCTCGCGTTCGCGCATCTGTATAAACTGTTCCGCCGCCGGCTTTAATGCCATAAGAACTATCTGCCATATTTCGTCCGCATTTTCCTCTTTTCTCTCCGACTGGAAAATGTCGTTAAATCTTGCAACCGACGAAACGCTTATATCGTCTTTGAGCGAAAAATCATCGCGCAGCCTGCCCAGTGCCTCAATGTAGCTCTGCGCAAGCGCACCGTTCAGTATAATCTGCCTGTCGCTGTCGCCGTAGCTTTCCACCGATATGTATACATCAACTTTGCCGCGGCTTATATACTGTGATACATATTTTCGTACCATATCCTCCAGAAATCCGTAGTAACGCGGTACTTTTATGCTATAATCCGCGTATCTGTGATTTACCGAGCGTATCTCCGCAACAACCCTTTTTGTGCCGAATATTCCCTCGGTATGACCGTATCCCGTCATGCTTTTAACCAATTTATTCACCTCAAACCGCCGTATCTGCGGCAGCAATGTCTGAACCCATGCCGCCAACGGCTTTTTTAACAACATATTTTTTATAATGTTTTCGTCAATCACAAATGCGCTTGCATTTGGTAACATATACGGTAAATATTATAACACAACCGCTTAAAAATTGCAACCGATTTGAACTTTTTTAGCTATGTATTGTCTTTTATATTGATTTTTTGCAAAAATTGCAGTATAATTCAATTAGCAGGTATTTTTCGGGCATATATTTTTAATTTGTTGTAATAAATTTCATGTCAGGTGGTGTTTGCCGTGTCAAATTTTACAAAGGTTTCCCTCGAAGGAGATACAATTACTTTTTACAACACCGATTCAGACATAAACTCGCTTTTTGAAATAAAATATGTCGGATATACAAATCCCGACTCCGCACAGTCTATTTCTCGTGAAGGCTCATCGCCCTCAACCTCTGTCGAATATGTGCTGAGCGGCAAAGGATATCTGACCGCAAACGACAAAAAATATTCCTTTGCGGCAGGCGACTGTATACTTATGAAGCACCATTCCCACTATAAACTTGACCCCGATGAAACAGACCCGCCCGAAAAAATATGGATATGCGTGCTCGGAACTCTTCCGGACATTCTTATGGACGCATACGGGCTGAACGGAGATACCCTTATTTCTCATGCGGACATAAAAGACGAACTTATGCAAATACATTCCATCGCAAAACAAAATATGGACACTGCCGCTGCGGCGCCGATTTTTCATTCCGCTGTAATAAAAATGTCTGCCGCTCTCGGGAATATGCCGAAAACAGCCGGAAAAAGCGAAATTTCGGAAAAAGTATACGAAATTATAAACAAAAACGTTTTCGGCGATTTATGCTTAGATGACATTGCGGCAAAATTTTTTATGAGCAAAGTGCAGCTTATACGTGTATTCAAGCATGATTTCGGCGTTACTCCGTACAGATATTTTCTTGTGAGGAAAATTGATGTGGCAAAAGAGCTTCTGCGCGATACAAATATGTCTGTAAAATCTATCGGCGAAAAACTCAGTTTCAGCGATGAACACTATTTTTCAAAAATATTCAAACGCATTGCCGGAACACCCCCCGGAAAATACAGAAAAAAGCTCTGACACAGCCGGCAGCATGTGCACGGTGCACAATATATTGTGTCTGTAATCTAAATTTAACAAAATTATATACGATATATGATTTCATAAGAAAAACGGCGAAAACATGAGCTTTATAATGAATATATATATTTTTTGCCTGTTTTTCAGCCTTGATACGTTTTTTTTGTGTGGTACAATAGATATTACTAAATATTGTACCACATTTTATTTTTTACATTTTTTCATACAATATAGAGCGGAATATAAACAAATTATACCGGGAGGGGATTTAAAAATGATTTCGGCAGTAAGAAAAAGGGACGGGCGGCTCGAGAAATTTTCGCCCGAAAAAATTACATGGGCAATTTTTAAGGCAGCAAACGCTGTCGGCGGAAATGATTTTGAAAAGGCGGAGGGGCTTTGCAGACAGGTCAGCGAACAGCTCGACAAAAAATACACAAACTGCACTCCCGACATCGAATCAATACAGGATATCGTCGAAAAAGTTCTTATCGAAAACGGTCACGCTCAGACCGCAAAGGCATACATACTTTACCGCGAAAAGCGCAAGGGTGCGCGTGAAATAAATGCGCTTATAGGCGCAACAATCGATATGTTCTCCGACTATCTCGGCGACAAAGACTGGCACATTCAGGAAAATGCCAACACGCAGAAGAGCATAAACGGACTCAACAACTATGTGCGCGAAACTTTTACAAAAAAGTACTGGCTTCATGAGATATATCCCGACGAAGTGCGTGAGGCGCATGAAAACGGCGATGCGCATATTCATGACCTCGGCTTTTTCGGTCCGTACTGTGCCGGCTGGGATTTGCGCCAGCTTCTTACAGACGGCTTCGGCGGCGTATACGGCAAGGTTGAAAGCGGTCCGGCAAAGCATCTGCGTTCATTCCTCGGTCAGATTGTAAACTCTACCTTCACCACACAGGGCGAAACTGCGGGCGCACAGGCATGGTCGAGTTTTGACACATACTGCGCTCCGTTTATCCGCTATGATAATATGACATATGAAATGGTGCGCCAGTGCTTGCAGGAGTTCATTTTTAACATAAATGTTCCCACGCGCGTCGGCTTCCAGTGCCCGTTCTCAAACCTCACTTTTGATATCAAGGTTCCTTCAACGCTGCGCGATGACAACGTAATAATCGGCGGAAAGCTTATGGCTGAAAAATACGGCGATTTCCAGAAAGAGATGGATATGTTCAACAAAGCGTTCTGCGACGTAATGCTTGAGGGTGACTCAAAGGGAAGAGTTTTCACCTTCCCCATTCCCACAATCAACATCACAAAGGATTTTGACTGGGACAGCGATGTTGTTGACTCATTCATGGAAATTACATGCAAATACGGCATACCGTACTTTGCAAACTATATAAACTCAGACCTGTCACCCGAGGACGCGGTATCCATGTGCTGCCGTCTGCGCCTTGATACGACCGAACTGCGCAAACGCGGCGGCGGTCTGTTCGGTTCAAACCCCATGACAGGCTCTATCGGCGTATATACCATAAATCTGCCAAGAATAGGCTATCTCTCCTCTTCTATGAGCGAGTTTAAGGCAAGACTCTGGAAACTTGTTCAAATCGGCAAAACCTCGCTTGAAATCAAGCGCAAAATCATTGAGGATCAGTCCGAAAAGGGACTTTATCCCTATGCAACACACTATCTGCGCAACATAAAGGCACGCACGGGCGAATACTGGTTCAACCATTTTAACACAATCGGAATTGTGGGTATGAACGAAGCATGCGAAAACTTTATGGGCAAAGATTTGACAACTCCCGAAGGTCAGCAGTTCGCGCTCGAAATAATGCATTACCTGCGCGAACAGATGATTGAAATACAGCAGGAAACAGGTCATTTCTACAACCTTGAGGCAACTCCTGCCGAGGGAACGTCATACAGAATGGCTGAAATGGACAAAAAACGCTATCCCGACATCATCACGGCCGGCGGCGACGTACCCTATTACACAAATTCCTCCCAGCTTCCCGTCGGCTATACCGATGATGTGTTTGAGATGATGGAGCTTCAGGACGAATTGCAGTCGCTGTATACGGGCGGTACGGTTCAGCATTTGTATCTCGGTGAAAAAATTGATGACATTGAGGTGTGCAAAAACCTCATAAAGAAGATTTTCACACGCTATAAAATGCCGTATATCTCGATTACGCCGACCTTCAGCATATGCAACGAACACGGTTATATCGCCGGCGAACACTTTAAATGCCCCGAATGCGGAAAGGACGCCGAGGTATGGTCGCGTGTTACGGGCTATCTGCGTCCTGTTCAAAACTACAACATCGGCAAAAAACAGGAGTATAAGGACAGAAAAATGCTTGTTGTTGAGAAAAAAGCGTAATCCGAGAAAAACAGCAGGTTGATAAAAAAGTATAATCACATAACAGCTTTCATGCGGTCGCAAAACATACTGCGGCCGCATATTTTCACTTTTTGCTTTAATAATCGCTTTTATTTTAAATAACCGCCGTATGTAACGGCAGAACGGAGCTTTTTTATGCAGATTGCAGGATTTGTACCAAACTCGTTTGTTGATTATCCCGGCAAAATCGCCGCACTGGTCTTTGCTCCGGGGTGCAATATGAACTGTGTCTACTGCCACAACTACCACCTTTTAAAGCGCGATGCGTCAAAGGTGCTATATAATCCGCGCTCCATACTTGCCGACCTTGAGCGCAAACAGGGGTTTGTCGATGCTCTTGTTCTCACAGGCGGCGAACCGACGCTGCAGCTGAAGCTTTCCGAATTTGCCGCAGAGGTGAAAAAGCTCGGTTTTCTCGTAAAGCTTGATACAAACGGTACAAATCCTCAGGTTATTTCGGACATGCTCGATAAAGAGCTGCTCGATTACATTGCCATGGATTTAAAAGCGCCGTTTGAAAAATATGAGCAGGTATGCGGCAAAAGCGTTGATGTCGGAAAAATAAAAAAATCCATCGAAATTATTATGTCATCTGGCATTGAAAACGAGTTCCGCACAACTTTTTGGCCAAAGCTTACAAAAGATGATATCCTTGAAACAGCGGGGTATGTTATCGGGGCAAAACGCTATACGCTTCAGCAATACCGCAAAACCGAACGCACCGAAGATACCGAGCCTCATCAGCGCTCATATGTGGCGGAATGCGGCGAAGAGCTTAAAGATAAATTTGAAATTTTCCGCATATTGGGACTTTGATACATTATATCCAAACGTTATATATTTAACATAATATTATATTTTTGCAGATAATTTTCTTGACACCGTAATATTAAAATGATACAATCTTTTCATAGCCAAAGATTTTTGCCTTCGGCGAAATGATGATGCGCAAAAATCTCCTTTATTTTCATGCTGCACCAGAGGAGATTTGAATTAATTACCGCTTATGCCGGTGCAGGGCAAGGAATGATAGGAGATTATGTATGGACTATGATTTGATTTCAAAGCTTCCCGTATCAGCTCAGGAAACAGAGTTGATAGCTCAGGAAATTTTCGACGGAAAATATGGAAAAGACGGCGATTTTTTCTTTTCCACAAAGGCTCTTGCCGAAAAACGTGCGATATCTCTCGTAACCGCGCACAAGGTACTCACAGCGCTTTGTGACAAGGGCGTGATAGAGCTGTGCGGAAAGAAGTATCGGCTGACATATGAAAAACAGAAAAGGAAACTTGAACAGAAGCATAAAATTATAGGTTTGCATATCAATAACATAAATAACGAATATTTTGCGCGTATTGCAAATGAGGCGGAGCTTTATGCAAAAAAGAACGGCTACAGACTTCTTATATGCGAAAGCGGATATGACCATGAACGCGAGCGCGAAATACTCGAGATGTTCTGCGATTTGAAAATTATGGGCGTACTCAGCTGCCCCGGCGTTGGTGACAACACAAAGTCGCTGTATGAAAATTATCCGCTGCCGTACTTTTTTATCGGGCGCACACCAAAATATATGAGCGGTCCCTCCGTGCAGGCAAACAACTTTCCCGTATCGGTCCAGGTTGCAAACCACTTCGTGAAAAGCGGATATTCCGACTTTGCCTACGCATGCCTGAGTGAAGTCGATACATCGGAGGATTTGCGTCTGTTCGGCTATAAGAGCGGGCTTTTTTCGCTCGGATACGAACTGAAACAGAAAAACATACTACCGCTGCATATTAAAAATATAGAGCAGACACATGAGGCAATAAAAGCCTTTCTTTCGCGGGTCAAAAAACCCGTCGGCATACTCTGCTATCATGACCTGATTGCGCTTGAAGTATATAAAACATGCGTCGAAATGAAGCTGCGTATCCCCGAAGATGTGGGCATAGCCGGCTTTGATAATCTCAAAGACACAAGATGCACCGTGCCCGAAATAACCACAGTTGATTACAGGCTTGAGAACATGGTTTCCTCTTCGTTTTATCATCTGCTCAAACAGATACGCACGGGCAAACAGGAAAAAATCAACTACTTCATAGAGCCGCGCCTTATAATACGCGGCAGCAGCAGTCTGAATATAAGCCAAGACGAAAAATAGGTCGATGACGGCTTATTTTTTTGCGCAGAATCCGTTTAAATATATATTTAGTTATAATTTAGTATAATATTGTTGTCATATAATTTTTATGTTGATATAATCTAATTACAATCTTATATTATTTACAATTTACAAAAATAATTTAAAACGGAGATGATAAAATGGCAATTAAACACACAGCCGTAAGCTACTACGGACTCGGCTATGTTGAACATGCTGCTGCGGACTTCAAAGAGATGAAGGAGCATGGCTGCGACACGGTAATACTTGCAATAACGGAATTTGACATGGATTTCTGGTTTCCGAACATCAACGAAATCGTAAAGGCTGCCCATGAACTCGGGCTGAGAGTTATCGCCGACCCATGGGGCATAGGAAAATACTTCGGCGGCGAGCAGGTGAGCCTGTTTTTGCAGAACAATATCCACCACAGACAGGTTTCCGCCTATACGGGCGAGGTGCTGAATGCCGCATGCTTCAACACAAACTCCTTCCGCGATTATTTCAAAAACATCTGCGTAAAAATTGCGCAGAACACCGAAGTTGACGGTTTTTTCTGGGACGAACCGCACTACGCATATCCAAAATCGTACGCATCGATTACAGGCGGCGCCGGCGATGACTGGGCATGCAGATGTCCCGAATGTATGAAGAAATTCTATGACTATTACGGCTATGAAATGCCGAAATTCATGAATGATGACGTAAAGCAGTTCAGATGGAGAGAAGCGCTTTTCATTCTTGAAGATACATCAAAAACGCTCAAACAAATCAATCCCAAGCTTGAAATAACATGCTGTGTTCATGCAACGCTCAATTCGTATTATGTTACGGAGCTGCGCGGCTATGACAACTGGGATATGGTCGGTGCGTCGCCGTATTTTGACGTATTTTCAACGACAATAATCAACTGGTCGCTGCCGGAGAGCTTTTTCCGCGAAATCACGGAGCGGACTGTTGCAATTGCAAAAAAATACGGCAAAGAATCGGAAAGATGGCTTATGGGCTATAACAAGCGTCCCGATGATTTTGCCCAGATTGATAAGGTTGTCGATTTATATGAAAGCCTCGGCACGGACAGACTTGCGACATGGACATACCGCGGCGGCTACGGCACAAGTGTTGCCGCAAAAGACGCGCTTGAACTTTGGGACAACATAGGCAGAAACTATAAACGCGTACTTAAAAAATAACGGCTTGATTTTTATAATATAATAAGGAGGCATAAAAATGCTCAACGATTTCGGTTACTATAAGGCAATTATTGAAAATCTCGAAAAAATAAATGACACACAGGGGGAAAACATCAAAAAAGCTGCTGATTTGATGAGTGACGCAATCAAAAACGACCGTCTTATCAGCGTATACGGCGGCGGCGGTCATACGACGCTTCCCGTCGGCGAAATGTTTTTCAGAGCAGGCGGACTTTCCTGCATAAACCCCGTTATGGAAACAGGTCTTTCAGTATTTAATCAGGCATTAAAATATCTTGAGCTTGAAAGAACGGTAAACTACGGCAGCGCCATACTTAAATACTATGACCTCAAAAAGGACGACGTGCTTATAATATTCCACAATATCGGCATAAATCCCGCAACGATTGACGCCGCTATGGAGGCAAAGAAAAACGGCGTAAAAATAATTGCCGTATCAAGCTCAGCATGGCAAAACGAGATGCCAGCCGACCACTTTATCCGCCATCCCAACAAAACAAATCTGTTTGACTATGCCGATGTTGCGATTGAGGACTTTAACCCCGTAGGCGATGCGGTTGTAAATGTGCCCGGGCTTGATACCCCCATTGCGCCGATTTCAAACATTGCCGATTTTTATATTGCACATCTTCTCGAAATCGAAACCGTGCGCCGGTGCCTCGAAAAAGGCGTTACACCGCCCGTATGGTCCAGCGCAAACACTCCCGGCGGAGATGAGAAAAATGCGGCATATCTCGAAAAATACAGACCGAGAATAAAAATGCTCTAAAATGCTCATATGCGCATATACATCTGCCCTCTTATCACCAAATTCCTGCGGATAAGAGCGCTATACAACCTATTTTTGCCGCAGCAGGGCGGCGGAACGGAGATTATTGCTATGGAGATTAATGTAAAAAATCTACAGGAAAAACTTGATTTTCTTCTCGATAAATACAGTGTTGATACAAGCGCAAAGCTTATCAGCGCCGAAACTGCGGAAATAGGCGGCAAAACGGCTCCTCTGCTCCCGTGGAGAAACGAAAGACGTTTTACGGAACTTAAAAACCTCACCGTTGACGGAACAATAAACGGTATAAGCGTTATGCGTACGCTCAGAATTGTACCGAAAACGGAAAGTCTTGAAAAAAATATCGCACGTGAGCTTGATTTGTGTGAGTACATTCTTTCGGATAAAATAAGCGAAATTATGACGTTTAAAAACGGCAGTGCGGTAAACATTGCCGCAAAGCTTTCGGGCGGAATTGTGTGCACGGTCGAAGTTGCGGCAACGCTCGGTCCGGACACTGCCCCGATTGATAAGCATGAAATCATCGCGCAGCAAGGCGTTGCATGCGACAGAGTTGTTGATACGCAGGTGCCGCAAAGCTCAATATATGTTTTTACGGACAAAAAAGACGCAGACACATATACCGATGTCGATTTTGAGCTGTTCGGGCTTAGTGTTGATGAAGCTGCAATAGTACGTCAGGTGTTTGAGGCGGCAAAAAATCCCGCTCTCGCCGATGACCTGAACAGAAGCAAAGAACGCCTTGACACTCTGCTCAAGCTTTCGGAGCAGTCCGGTACAGAGGCCGAGAATATAAAGGTGGAGGGATAAGAATATGAAACCGTTAAATATTGCAATGATGTCCATGACACACGGACACACAAGAAAATATTATCAGACATTAAAAGATAACCCCAAACTTAACTGGGTTGCCGTATCAACGGCAAACAATGAGGTAAAACAGGTATTTTTAAACAGCGTCAGCGGTATCCCATGCTATGACAGCGATGAGGCAATGCTTGATGCACATCCCGAAATCGAGGCTGTCGTTCTTGCGAGCGAAAACAGCGAACATCTCAGACAGATGCGTCTGTGCGCAAAGCGCGGTATTCACATTCTCTCGATGAAAATTCCCAGCTTTGACATGGACGAATATGATGAGATGATAAAGCTTGTTGATGAAAGCGGCATAACCTGCCAGGTTGAGCTGGAGCTGCATTATAACCCCGTTGTGCAGCGTATGAAGGATTTGGTTAAATCGGGAAAAATCGGCGAGCTGAAATCTTTTCAGGCGACAAATATCACGCTTTCTCCCGTATGGGCATTTCCGTGGCAGGGCACACCTGAGCTGAGCTACGGAAAGAGAGTTCCGATAAAAGACGGTGACAGCCGTTTCAGAGGCGGCGCACTCTGTGACCATCCGCACATATTTGATATGATACGTGAGATAACAAACAGCGATTTTGACACAATATTTGCACATGTTGCGCCGAATATCAGACCGGACATAGAGGAGGAGGACATGCTCACTGTTGTCGGCAAAATGAAAAACGGTACAGTATTTTCGCTTGACCCCTCATGGTCAAAGATGGAAAACAGGCTGAAGGTCCCGGGTCCCGGTTGGGAGGTTTTCCCGAAACGCATGGAGGTAAACCTTGTTTTAAACGGCGAAAACGGTGTAATTATGACCGACTGTTTTGGTCCGAACGTATATCAGAACGGTGCGCCCGAAAACAAATACATTGTAAGATACACATATTTTGACGAATGGATTGGCCTTATCGATGAGTTTGTGAACTGCATAAGAAACAAAAAGATGCCGAAAATAAACCTCAGATGGCACAGAAAGACGATTGAGGCGATGAATGCATGCTATGAAAGCATAAAAACAGGCAAACCCGTAAAAATGTAACGGAGGTTTATAAAAAATGACTTTGCGTGAAAAAATACTGCCTATGCCGTCATCGGCAGAGGAAAAAAACTCAGAATTTATGTTTGACGGAAATATTGAAGTATTGTTTAATGAAGACGGTTTTGATGCGGAATCATGCGCACTGTACAACCGGCTCTGGCACGGATTTTCCTACGGCGGCGCTCTCAGCTTTAAAAAATCGGCAGACATTAAGCCGCATACAATATGCACCGCCGGATATAATGATTTCCCCGATTTGGGCGAGTATGAATATGCCATATCCGTCGGCAGAAACGGTTTTTGCATGGTTTCCTCCGGCACAACCGGACTCATACATGCCCTTGTGAGCCTTATGCAGCTGATAAGTCCGCGTGCACTGCGCTCGGTACCGAAGCAGTTGTATATTCCATGCGGCATAATCAAAGATAAGCCTGTGCTGAATTTCCGTTCCGTTCATTTGTGTGTATTTCCCGAAACAACTCTCGATTTCATAGAGAGAAGCATAACCATGGCGGGATTTGCAAAATATTCACACATCATAATAGAGTTCTGGGGTATGATCAAGTTTGACTGTGCCGATTTTATGAGTTGGAATAACGCTTACACAAAAGATGAAATCAGACCGTTTATAAAGCTTGCAAAAACGCTCGGCATGGAGGTAATACCCATGCTTAACCACTTCGGTCATGCATCAATGTCAAGAGTAATAAGCGGCAAGCATGTTGCACTCGACAATGACCCCAACGCGGCGCTTTTATTTGAGCCCGACGGCTGGACATGGTGCCTGAGTAATCCCGACACAATCGCACTTTTAAAATTGATGCGCGAAGAATTGGCTGAGCTTTGCGGCAGCGGTAAATATTTCCATTTTGGCTGTGACGAGGCATATTCATTTGCAACCTGTGACATATGCAGCAAAAAGGATAAGCTTAAAATGCTGACGGATTATCTGAACTATCTCGCCGATGAAGCAAAAGCTATGGGCAGAAAACCGATAATCTGGGGCGATATGTTTTTAGACTCGCAGAAATGGGATAAAAAATATTATGCGCTGAGCTGGCCGGAGCACGGTACGCACAAAATTCTCGACTGTCTTTCGCGTAATATAGTAATTGCCGACTGGCAGTATGAGGTTACCGACATAAACGTTGAGACTGCTGCCTATTTTAAGAAAAAGGGCTTTAATGTTGTTCTTTGTCCTTGGGATAACTTCAAAAACATAACCGCTCTCGGTGAATACGCAAAGCAAGAAAATATTTTCGGCGCCATAGCGACAACATGGCACACTCTGTATCAGAATTTTTATATGCTTTTCTGTGCGGCAGAGAGCTTCTGGAGCGTGCTTGACCGTGATGAAATGGATAAATACGGCTATATTATAGGGCGCAAATATGAAAATTATGAGCTTATTATGGCAAAATATCTGCGCTTTATATTCCCGAGCAAGGGACGTTATACCAAGAGCGGCTGGCACGAATATCAGATAAGCGCCGGCGGCGAATCGGCAAATCAGGAATAGGAAAAGTTTAAAAACAACCTTACGGAGGCAAACATATGATGCTGAAAAATAAAATACTGCCAATGCCGCTTATTGCCGACAGGGCTGACGGCGAATTTCATTTCGGCGACAGTATAGACATACTCTGCAACGAACCATCATTTACCGACAGTGACATAGCTGTGTATAAAAAGCTGTGGAGTTCATTTTGCTGCGGTTCGGAAATCAATTTTATAAAATCCGATAAAATACAGACGCATTGTATCTGTACAGCTGGATATGAGTCAAACAATTGCTGCGGAGAATATGAGTATTGCATTTCTGCTGCGGAGGACGGTTTTTCTCTTTATGCAGGTACAAGAGAAGGCCTTATACATGCCTTTATATCGCTTTTGCAGACAGTAACGCCGTGCAGCATTGAAGGCGAGTTGGATTTATATGTTCCGGCATGCACGATAAAAGACAAACCCATGCTTGAAACGCGCATGATACACTTGTGTGTTTTTCCCGAAACAACTCTTGACTCGCTGAAAAAATTTGTCGTTCTTTCAGCTTTTGCAAAATTTTCTCATATAATCATAGAGTTCTGGGGCACACTCAGGTTTGACTGCGCAGACTATCTGTACTGGAAGGATTTTTCCTACACAAAGGACGAAATAAAACCGATTATAGAGCTTATACGCACACTCGGCGCAGAACCCGTTCCAATGCTGAACCATCTGGGACATGCGCCGCAGTCAAGACGCGTATCGGGCAAGCACGTTGTGCTGGACAATAATCCGAAGAAAGCACTTTTATTTGAGCCTGACGGCTGGACATGGTGTCTGAGCAACCCCAAAACCCTTGCGCTTCTGAAAACTATGCGCGGCGAACTTACCGAGCTTTTCGGAAAAGGCAGCTATTTCCACTTTGGCTGTGATGAGACATATTCATATGCAACATGCGACATATGTGCAAAAAAAGACAGCCTCGAAATGCTCAAAAACTACTTCAATTTGCTTGCCGATGAGATGGCGCAAGAAGGCAGAAAAGCAATCATGTGGGGCGATATGTTTCTGGAACACGGCGCATGGGACGAAAAATACACTGCGCTCAGCTATCCCGAACACAATACGCACAAAATTCTCGACTGTCTTTCGCGTAATATAGTAATTGCCGACTGGCACTACAGGATTTTCGACAGCGATATTAAAACCGCAGAACATTTTAAAAACAAGGGTTTTGATGTTCTTTTGTGCCCGTGGGAAAATGCGGCAAATGTCAGTGCGCTGAGTGAGGCTGCAAAAAATCTTGAAATCAATGGCGCCATAGCGACAACATGGCACACACTCGAACAGGAGTTGGCACTGATTTTCTACAGTGCGGAGAATTTCTGGAGCAATTTGTGTGAAGAAAAAAGCGATAAATTCTATGATGCAATGCGTAAATACGAACATACTCAGCTTTTCATGGCAAAATATTTGCGTCTGCTGTTCCCGAGCGGCGGCAGCTATTTAAACAGCGGCTGGCACGAACATCAGGCAGTAACAAAAAGCGAAACATTTGCATAATTACAAAACCGCCTTATCGGCATGCATAGGGCGGTTTATTTTTCCGAAAATATAAAAACCGAATACGAAAGGATTGAAAAATTTTGATTAATGAACCTAAATTCAATCTCGTAACTGAGCAATATGACGTATCCTTTCCCGAATATTACAATATGAGCAAAACCTTCGGACATTTCTGCGATGACGGACGTTCATACAAGGTTACCGACTGCAAAGCGCCGCGCCCGTGGTTCTCGATTATGTGCAACGAAAAATTTGCCTCCATAAGAGCAACTGACGGCAAGGGGCTTCTCGCATATAAAAGCTTTTACATGCGGCTCACAAAATATTACAGTGAAACCGACTATATGCTGCGCACACTTAACGGTGACCGCAAAATCATTCTGGAGAATTGCTCCACAGGCAAAAAATATGACCTGTTCGGCGGCTGCGAAAATATGACTTTTACAGTGCGCCCCGGCTCATGCGAATACAGCGGAAGCTTTGATACCTTCTCATACAGCGCACTTATATTTGTGCCTGTGTCCGACCCGATTGAATGTATGCGGTTTTCGCTGAAAGCTCCTCCGAAAAGCAAGTTCAGGCTTTATACATATCAGGACTATGCATTTATCAACAACCGCGAAAGTATTGAAGAACACGAAAAGGCCGCAAAAAACATCACTGTTGCATATGAGTCTGACCGGGTAATTCTTCAGGCAGACAATATTGTCAATTTCGGCACAATATACGGCTTTATGGCGCAAAAAGACATAAAGCCGCACTGTGAAACATATTCGGACACGCTGAAAAGCATTGCTCAGACATACACTTTTTACCGCGCCGCCCCGGAAAAAGAAATCACAATCGGAGAAAACGGCGAATGCGAAGAATATATTTTCACCGGCGCCGATACGAATGACTGCCATGAGCTGATTTCAAAGTATATAAACGGCGGCAAAAATGAATTTGACAGTCAATACAGCGCGCTTGAACGGAAATGGGACGAAATTATTTGCCGTAACTATTGTGAGCTGCCCGACAAAAACATGCAGTATTTTCTTAACATATGGCTCAAAAATCAGGTTCACGTTACGTCGCTCTACAACCGTTTCAGCATAATGGGCTACAGAGATATTCTCCAGGACAGCTGGGGCGCACTGTATGTTGACCCCTCGCTTACGCGTGAGCACATGCTGCTCGCCGCATCAAAAATGTATAATGACGGAAGATGTCCGCGTCAGTTTGATAAATACAGCGATATGCTCGACACACGTGATTTTGCCGATTCACCCGTATGGCTGCCGATTACGCTGTCATATTACATAAAGGAAACAAACGATTTCGGCATACTGGACGAAAAGACAGCATATCTCGGCAGCGATGAAGTCACAACGCTGTCTGAGCATGTTCTGCGTTCGCTCGATTATATATATACCACGCGTGCCGGAAACGGTCTTGTTCTCATGCGCGGCGGCGACTGGCTCGACGGACTCGGCGGTCTTAACAAGCTCGGTGAGGCAACTTCGGTATGGCTCACAATGGCGGCATTTTATGCGCAGAACCTTATGGCGGAAATATTTGACCGTACGGGCGAAAAAGAAAAAGCAGAGCTTATGCGCTCGCGCAGCGCCGAATATAAAAATGCGGTAAACACCGCCGGTTGGAACGGCAAATGGTATTCATACGCCATAATAAACGATACGGAGGTAATCGGTGCGCCCGATAATCCCGAGGGCAAAATCTTCTTAAACCCCCAGACATGGGCTATATTTACCGGAATTGCCGACGAAGAGAGGACAAAAAAGATAATGCGTGCGGTTGACATATATCTTACCACACAGTACGGCCCCGAGCTTATGGCGCCGCCGTATGTGAGCACAGGTCAAAACTACGGCAGACTGCAAAAGCAGCGTCCCGGCACATTTGCAAACGGCGCAATATACCTTCATGCCGGCTCATTTAAGGTATTTGCGGACGCAGCGCGCGGTGCGCTTGAAGAGGCGTATGATACATTTATGCGCCTGCTGCCGAACCACTGTGACAATCCTGCGTCAAGAAGGACAAGTGAGCCGTATGCCGTGGGCAACGTTCATTACGGAAACGACCACCAGTGCTCGGGACTTAATCTGTACTCATGGTTCAGCGCTACGCCGTCATGGCTCATTCACGACGGTTTTGAAGCCTTGCTAGGTGTCACACCCGAATTTGACGGGCTTCGTATACGTCCGCTGAATATTGACGGCTGGAATGAATACAGTCTTACAAGAACCTTCCGCGGCACAAAATACATCATACATTTTAAGCGTTCGGATAAAAACCGTATCACTGCGGACGGAAAGACAATTGATGGCAATTTAGTTATGAGTGATAAAAAAGAAGTGTATGTCGAAGTTGAATTTTGCTGATACAGTAAACTTTTGAATTAATAAATATCCGCCTGTTATGCAGGCGGATATTTATACGGCAAAAAAGCTGCCGCCCGTTCGGGCGGCAGCTTTTTTATACTTATATTATGCCTTATGCTTTGATTCTATATTTTCCGCAATCATCATGTCTTTAACCTTCATCAGTCTTGTCTGATTTCCGCGCTCATTTTCATCAAGCTTCATTGTAATGCTCTTGATAGTATCCTGATAATTTGGTATCATAACATGCTCAAGCGCATTTACGCGGCGGCGAGTCTTTTCGATTTCCTGTGCCAAAAGCTGCGCGCTTTTTTCCTTCTGCGCAAGCCGCAACATCGGTCCGAGCGCCTCGGAAAGCGAGTCTATCGCCCCGTCAAGCTGTGTAGATGTTGAGGCAAAGCCATACGGATATATTGATGATGTGTCGGTATTCTGCATTTTAAACTCAAACACAGGCACATCTACGCTCATTACGTTTTTACTCGAAACCTCGAGGCTCACGCTCTGCGACGGATATATTATCGACACCTCAAGCGACTCAGCGCTCATGAGTGCGCGTGCTATGAGGAAGTTATCGTTTGCCCTCTTTAAAAGCTGCTCAACCTCTTCACGCAAAACCTTGTTTTCACGCACAATGTCGAGAAATTGTTTCATAAGCTCATCGCGCTTATCTTTCAGCAGCTTATGTCCGCGCACAGCGGTCTTAAGCTGGCGTTTAAGCTTTGTGAGCTCCATTCGGGTAGGGTTAACACGCATTACAGCCATGCATTACTCCCCCTTTTTGATATCATAGTATTTGTCAAGATATTCGTCCTTGATACGCTTCAGCTCACCGCGCGGCAGCATTCTCAGAAGCTCCCAGCCTATATCAAGCGTCTGCTCAATACTTCTGTCAGTCGTATATCCCTGCGACACATATTCTCTTTCAAATGCATCGGCAAAAGCCGCATACTTTTTATCTATTTCGGTAAGCGCAGCCTCACCAAGTATTACCATAAGCTCTTTTGCCTCTTTGCCTCGTGCATACGCCGCAAAAAGCTGGTTCATGGTATCTGCATGGTCGGCACGCGTTTTCCCGTCGCCTATACCCTTATCCTTCAGACGTGAAAGTGACGGAAGTACGTCTATCGGAGGTGTGATGTTCTTTCTGTAAAGCTCACGCGACAGAATAATCTGTCCCTCTGTGATATAGCCCGTAAGGTCGGGGATAGGGTGCGTTTTATCGTCCTCAGGCATCGTAAGTATCGGTATAAGCGTAACCGAACCGTCATGTCCGCGCTTTCTTCCCGCTCTTTCATACAGTGTTGCAAGGTCTGTATACATGTAGCCGGGATATCCGCGTCTGCCCGGAACTTCTTTTCTTGCCGCAGATACCTCACGGCATGCCTCGGCATAGTTTGTGATATCCGTTATGATTACAAGTACGTGCATATTCTGCTCATACGCAAGATATTCCGCCGCAGTCAGCGCCATACGCGGCGTTGAAATACGCTCAATGGCAGGGTCGTTTGCAAGGTTTACAAACACAACGCTTCTGTCGATAGCGCCCGTCTTTGTGAAGTCTGAGATAAAGAAATCAGCCTCCTCAAACGTTATGCCAACAGCCGCAAACACAACCGCAAAGTTCGACTCATCGCCGAGCACCTTCGCCTGTCTTGCAATCTGTGCCGCAAGGTTGGCATGCGGCAGACCCGAGCCGGAGAAGATCGGAAGTTTCTGTCCGCGGACAAGCGTGTTAAGTCCGTCGATTGCACTCACGCCCGTCTGAATAAATTCGTCGGGGTAGTCACGTGCCGCCGGATTTATCGGAAGTCCGTTTATATCTATACGCTTTTCGGGAATTATTTCGGGGCCGCCGTCTATCGGGCGTCCCATACCGTCAAATATGCGTCCGAGCATGTCGGGCGATACGCCAAGCTCAACGCCTCTGCCCAAAAAGCGCACCTTCGACTGTGCAATATTAATTCCGGCAGAGTTTTCAAAAAGCTGCACAAGTGCGTCTGAACCGTTTATTTCAAGCACACGGCAGCGTCTTATTTCGCCGTTTGCAAGCTCGATTTCACCAAGCTCCTGATAGGTTACACCCTCAACGCCTTTTACAAGCATCAGCGGTCCCGCAACCTCCTGTATGGTTTTATATTCTTTAGGCATTCTACTCCGCCTCCTTCATTGTAAGCGCCTGCATCTCGCTCTCAATAAGCTTTTCCGTTTCCTCAAATTCCGCCTTCATTTTATCCTCGGCAACATACTTCATACGTCCTATTCTTTCCTCTATCGGCAGCTGCTCTATTTTATCGGCTGTTGCGCCGTTTTCAAGCGCCTTGTTGCCCTTATCGTAAAAATCAAGCATGGTTTTGAGCATCATATGCTGCTTCTGGAGCGATGCATACGTATCAATTTCATGGAAAGCGTTCTGGTGCAGATAGTCCTCACGCAGCATCTTCGCCGTTTCGAGAGTAAGTCTGTCCCTGTCGGACAATGCATCAACGCCGACAAGCTTAACTATTTCGTCAAGCTCTGCCTCCTCCTGCAAAATACGCATTGCACTGTGGCGCAGCTCTTTGAAATCGCTTGCCACATGCTCATCAAGCCAATCGCTCAGCCTGTCCGTATAAAGAGAATAACTTGTGAGCCAGTTTATCGCAGGGAAATGGCGCTTATATGCAAGTGATGAATCAAGTCCCCAGAACACCTTTACTATACGCAGTGTTGCCTGCGAAACCGGTTCGGATATATCGCCGCCCGGAGGCGAAACAGCGCCGATTGCTGTCAGTGCGCCCTCGCGCTCCTCGCTGCCGAGCGCAATTACTCTGCCGGCACGCTCATAGAACTGTGCCAGTCGGCTTGACAGATATGCGGGATATCCCTCCTCACCGGGCATTTCCTCGAGTCTGCCCGACATCTCACGCAGAGCCTCTGCCCAACGTGACGTTGAATCCGCCATGAGCGCAACACTGTAGCCCATGTCACGGAAATATTCCGCAATCGTGATACCTGTATAAATGCTCGCCTCACGCGCCGCAACAGGCATATCCGATGTGTTTGCAATAAGAACCGTACGCTTCATGAGCGACTCGCCCGTACGCGGATCCTTCAGCTCCGGAAATTCCATCAGAACGTCCGTCATCTCATTTCCGCGCTCGCCGCAGCCGATATATATAACTATATCTGCATCTGCCCATTTTGCAAGCTGGTGCTGCACGACTGTTTTACCGCTTCCGAACGGACCGGGAACCGCCGCAACACCGCCCTTTGCGAGCGGAAACAATGTATCGATTACACGCTGTCCCGTAACAAGCGGTTCTGTCGGCGGAAGCTTTTTCTTATACGGTCTTGCCACACGCACAGGCCACTTCTGAAGCATTGTTATGCTGTGTGTTTTGCCGTCTTTGTCAGTCAGCGTGCAAACTGTATCTTCTACTTTAAACTCGCCCTGCTTTATGTCGGTAATCACTCCCGACATGCCGTAGGGAACCATTATTCTGTGTTCAACAACAACAGTTTCCTGAACAGTACCGATGATATCTCCTGATTCAACCGTGTCGCCTTTTTTCTTAACCGGCACAAACTGCCATTTCTTGTCGCGGTCAATCGACACAACATCTACTCCGCGCGTAATGTTCGGACCCATAACGCGGTACATTTCCGCAAGCGGACGCTGTATGCCGTCATATATGCGCTCTATAAGTCCCGGTCCAAGCTCAACGGAAAGCGGCGCTCCCGTCGAAACAACCGGCTCGCCCGGTCCGAGGCCCGATGTTTCCTCATATACCTGTACCGACGCCAGATCGCCGTGTATTTCTATTATCTCGCCTATCAAATGCTTATCCGATACACGCACAACGTCAAACATGTTTGCATCACGCATGCCCTCAGCAATTACGAGCGGTCCCGATACCTTTACAATTCTGCCATTGCTCATGTTAACTCTCACCTGCTCTCAAATTTTTAGCTTACTTATCGTTAAATAATATGTCTGCTCCGACAGCTCTCTCCACACTCTTCTTTACTCCTGCCATACCTATACCAAGACTGCCCTGTATGCCGGGAATCAGGATTATCGCCGGAAGCTGTGAGTCTTTATATTCATCAATTACGTCCATAACCTGTGCTGCCGCCTGCTCGGTTATATAAACCGCCGCATATCCCTCCGCAGCCATTTTTCTTATCCTGTCCGCAGTTTCTTTTTCGCCGCTTGTTTCAAACACATCAAGCCCGAGCGCTAGAAAGCCCATGACAGAATCTTTATCACCTATTACACCGATTTTATACATAGGCTATATTCAGCCTCCTTTTTATCAGCTCACTGTCCATGCTGTTGGTTTTGCCGACCATAATTATACGAAGCTGTTTTATTTCGTTATCCTTTGCGAAAATGTATGCAATGAGCGGCTCTGCGCCAAAAATAACGCGTTTTGCGCTTTTCATGTACTCAACAAGCATGTCGCCGCACGCCGTTTCAAACCCCGCCATATCCTTCTCGCCCGATACCGCGTCAGCTATAAGCTGCGCATATTTTCCCGACGAAAACCTCTGAAGCAGTGTATCCTTCGCCTCACCGACTCCCATGGCAAGCGTATCGGCCGGTATGCTTCCGCCCTCAAGCATTGCCCTTTTTGCAAAGGCATAGTCTTTTTCCATTCTGCGCAGACGTATCATTGTTTTTATATTAATCAGGTCGATTTTCATGCTTATAAGTCCCATGAGGAATTTGTTTCCGCTCAGTGCGGCAAATTTGCTCATTTCCTCAAAGCACGCCCTATCGATAATCATATCAACCAGCTGCGCATTTTTATTCTTTGCAAACGATTCAAGCGCTTCATCAATTGCATTTGCAAATATGTCGGATATATCGCCGCCGCGGCGCTCACGCACCGCCTCCTTCAGCTTATCCTTCGATGTGCGCGAACGTCCGCTGAGAAGATAGTCGAGATTTTTTCCTATAAATTCTGCCTTCAGAAGAACCTTCAGATTATAATAATCGTTCTCTATCAAAAACACATCAAATATCTCAGGCTCGGGCGCCATTGAATACACAAGGCTGTATGCCTCATCAAGCGCCTGTTCAAAGGAAATCTCGTAGTCCTCCTCCGCTTTATATCCCGCGTCATAAATCATGCGCAATGCGTCCGCGGCGGTTTTTGCCTCGGCAATCTGCATGATTTTGCCGCTGTCAAGCAAGCTTCGCTCAACCGCATGGATACGGCTCACGGAATAAGCGTAATCTGTATCTTTAATTTTGCTCACCTGCGCCACATCCTTAAAACAATATTTTTATGATTTCTGCCGAAAGAGAGTCCTTCTGCTGTCTGAGCAAAGCGTCAAATGTCGCATTTATCTCTATGTCGCCGCGCTTCAGTATAAAGCCCGACCCTATTTCTCTCTTTTCCTCCGACTCCGTCACCTTGCACGGTTTGTCCTTTGATACCGCTTTATTTACGCCGTCCAGAAAATCCTCTCCGAGGCGCTTTTTGTCGTCTTTGTTTATTATAACGGTTTCATTTCCGGTTTCAATCATACCCGTCATGAGCTTTGTCATAAATGCCTTAAAATCTGCATCGCTCATCGCGCGTATCTTTTCAAGCGCCGTATCAAATGCCTCCGAAAGCAGCTTCTGCTTCGTTTCGAGCAGCAGCTTTTTTGCCTCCATGTGCGCAGATGCGATAATCCTCTTTTTCGCAAGCTCCGCCTCTGCACCGGCACGCTTCATACACTCGCTCTTCATTGCCTCAACAGTCTTGTCCGACTGTAAGCAAACCGATTTTGCCTCGCTTTCCGCCGCACTGATTATCTTATCTGCACGGCTCTTTGCGTCCGACAAAATCTTATCGGTAATTTTTTCAGCTCCCACATTTCTCACTCCTGTCATCTTTGATAGTAACGAAAGCTGTGCCTCCGCCGTGCTCATTAAAGAGCAATACCGTTTACCATAAGAATAGATGTGAGAAGTGCAAGTACGGCATATGTTTCAACCATTGCCGCAAGTACGATGCCTTTTGCAAGTTCTTCGGGGCGCTTTGTGATGATGTTTACGCCGGCTGCTGCAACTTTGCCCTGATATACAGCCGAAATAAGTCCTACTATTGCAATCGGCAGGCATGCTGTGAGAATTGAAAATCCCTGAACTGTTGTAAGGTTTGCAAATGTTGAGGGGTCACCGCCCAAAAGTCCGATTTTTACCATTACGATAAACGCAACAAGCAGACCATAGATACCCTGTGTACCCGGAAGTGCCTGGAGAAGAAGTACCTGACCAAAACGATCCGGCTCCTCCGTGAGAAGTCCCGCACCTGCTTCACCAACAATGTTAACTCCCTTTGCCGAGCCTATCCCGCCAAGTATAACAGCCAAAGCTCCGCCCAGTATTGCCAGAAATCCTCCGTTAAAAAATACATCGTACCACATCATAATTTTTGTCCTCCTTAAATATAATTTTTATTTTTATATTTTTGTTTTTATAAAATTTTAACCGTTTATACCTGCGTCCTCAACAACCTGCGTATACTTTGCCGGACGCACAAGCGGCTTGAAAGCTTTTCCGCCGCTCTCATAAAACTTTCCGAAAAATTCAACATACTGCAATCTGCTTGCATGCACATATGCGCCGAGCGTGTTGATTGCAATATTGAACAGATGTCCCACAATAAACACCGCAAAAAACAATATCCAGCCGCCTATGTTGTTGCCGCCCATCGAGCCCATTGTGTTTATAACGCTCGCCACAACGCCTGTCGAAAGTCCGAGGGCAAGCAGTCTTGAATATGACAGCAAATCGCTCAGATAGCTTACAACGTCATACAAAGAACCTATGCCGCCGATAAGCTTTGCAAAAATGTTTTTCTTCTCGCGTCCCTGCGTCAGTATAAGTCCGACCGCTCCGGCTATTGCTGTCCACATGCCTATCTGTGTAACGGGCGTGCCGGGCATTACAAATCCCAGACACACAATTCCGAGTCCGCCGAGCACCAGATACCAAAAGCCCACATCAAACACCGCGTCCCATACATGGCCGCGCTTTATAAGCAGATATGCCTTTGCTCCCATGCCGGCAAACAAATGTATAAGTCCTAATATGAGCGATAAAATCAGCACCGAAATCGGGTCCGCCGACGGGTTCATAAGCGACGGTATTGTAATTTCTTTTCCTGTGGCAAGCTTAACCGCCACCTGAATTGTATCGCCGAAATATCCGCCGAAAATCGCGCCCCATATCATCGTTGATATGCCGCCCAGACATATAAGCCCCATAAGCTGTTTTGCCTGTCCCTGCGGCTTATACTTCCACAGTATAAATGCCGTTGCAAGCGTCAGTACAAGTCCGTATCCCGCATCAGATACCATCATTCCGAAAAACAGGAAGAAGAACGGCGCCATAAGCTTGTTCGGATCCATAGAATGAGGCGCCGGAAGCGAATACATCTCCGTAACCGTTTCAAACGGCTGCACAATCTTCGGATTTCTGAGAAGTATCGGATATGCCTCTTCTTCACTCGGAGCCTCTGTTTCGGTTTCACATAAAAAGTTCTTCTCAAGCGCCTTTGCAACAGTATCGGCAGCCTCTGCCGGAACCCAGCCTTTAAGAATTACCGTGCTCTGTGTGCAAGCGAGCTTGTCAAGCGCACGCTGTTTTTCCGCACATTCGCTTATATAGTCGTACAATATCTCAAGCTTTGCCTTCTCCTCTGCCATCTCTCTGAGTTCATCAATCTTTTTCTGCGCCTCGCCCGAAAGCGCCTCTATTTTCCCCTTCAGGCTGACAATCATGCGCACAGGCGTATCGTCGCCGCTTACGGCTGCCATGCTGAAGCCGAACTGTGCCATTATGCGCCCGAGCGCTTCCTCTGATGATTTATGATACAAAATATAAATGTATCGAAAATCTTTATCTGCTGACAGCTCCTCGGCATATGCGCATATATTTTCCTCTTCAAATTTGTCCGAAAGCTCCTCCGGTGCAACCGAAACAGGAACTGTGCCGAGCATTACGCCCGTATTCTTTGTGCCCTTGTATCCGAGCGAAAACGGCAGCTTTTCCCAGCGTGTCAGCGATTCAATCTCGTTTTGCAGTCTGTTCTGCTCCGTCTTTATCTCTCTGCCCCGCGCACTCGCGGCGCACACGCGCTCCGCAAAGGCAAGCTCTTTATCAAAGCCGTCCACAACCTCGCGGTACATACTTTTTGAAACACTTCTGCGCGGTGCAAAAAGCACCTTCTTCACATTAACGTATGCGGCAAGAATGTCAATCGCGTCCTTCACGGTTTTCATCTGTGCGTCATACTCGCTCAAAAGCTCACTGTCGGACTGTTTTTCCAAAAGTCCGTCATATTCTTCCGCAATCTGCTCTTCACTTATGTCATCTACCTGCGTGACGCCCATTTTCATGAGAAAGTCAACAATGTCCTTCTCATTCTCTCTGAGGGCAATAACGCTGAGCTTTTTCATGTTTACAATCGCCATTACCCAACAATCCTTTCAATTATAAAGTCCGCAGCCTTTTCAAGCTTCGGTCGGGTAAGAAAGCCCATCGCCTCCGCTTCCTTCTTTGCTTCAAGAAGTATGCGCTCTTTTTCATCTTCCGCCTCATGCGATGCTGCGTCAATCATTTTTGCGGTTTCCTTCTGGGCAAAAGGTCCGACGCCAAGCTCGGAATTATGCGCGTCTTTATCTGCCTGTGACAGAATTTCGCGTGCGCGCGCATTTGCCTGCTTTATAATTTCATCGGCTTTGCTCTCGGCCGCCTTGATTTCGGCAATTATATTCTTTTCCACTTCTATAACCACCCTTCTGCATGAAGTATTTTACTTTATCAAAGTAATGTGCGCCAAAATTTTTGCTTTTACCGCCACTACTTAAAGTCTGCAACTCTTTGCTTATTTATTCCAAATTCATATAAAAGTGCGTCAACAATTCTTTTCGACGCGTTTCCGTCACCGTACGGATTTGCCGCATGCGCCATTTTGTCATATGCATCTTTATTCTCAATAAGCTCCGACGCAAGTGCGATTATGTCGTCTTTTTTAACTCCCGCAACCTTTACCGTACCTGCCTCAACAGCCTCGGGGCGCTCTGTTTCGTTACGCAGCACTATTACTGGCTTTGCCAGCGACGGCGCCTCCTCCTGCAATCCGCCCGAGTCTGTCATTACCATGTAGCATCTCGCCATTGCATTATGCAAATCATCTACGTTGACAGGTTCTATGAGCGAAACCCTGTCAAGTCCGCCGAGAATTTCGTTTGCAACCTCACGTACTGCCGGATTAAGATGTACCGGATATACAAGGTGCACATCTTCATATGTTGTAACTATATGGCGCAGCGCCTCGCATATGTTGCGCAGCGGTTCGCCCAGATTTTCGCGGCGGTGTGCAGTAACCAGTATTACCTTTTTCGATGAAAAATCAAGCTTTGCCAGTGTTTCGTCCGTAAACTTGTAATCGTCTTTTACAGTGCTCTTGAGTGCGTCTATGACTGTATTTCCCGTTATATATATCTTCTTTTCATCAACGTTCTCCCTGAGCAGGTTGTTTTTATTTGCCTGTGTGGGCGAAAAATGAAAATCTGCCATAACGCCCGTCAGACATCTGTTCATCTCCTCGGGGAACGGCGAATATTTATCATATGTACGAAGCCCCGCCTCGACATGTCCGATTTTTACCTGGTTATAAAATGCTGCAAGCGCGCCGGCAAAAGTCGTTGATGTATCGCCGTGAACCAGCACAACATCGGGCTTCTCCTGTTTTATAACCTCATCAAGCCCCATCAGCACACGCGTCGTAATTCCGACAAGCGACTGACGCTCTTTCATTATGTCAAGGTCATAGTCGGGCTTGATATCAAACATTTCAAGCACCTGGTCAAGCATTTGTCTGTGCTGCGCCGTAACACAGACCTTTGCGTCAATATGCTCACATGCAGCAAGTTCAAGTGCAAGCGGAGCCATTTTGATTGCCTCGGGACGTGTTCCGAACACAGTCATCGCTTTTATCTTTTTCATGATTAAACATTTCCTCTCTTTATGTCCGCCATACAGCGTTTTTATATCTTTTGTTTTATGCCGGTTTATAACGTTTTTATTGTTTTTTCTGATTTTTCTATTTCTCGTTTCTGTCAACTCTGTCTATTTTGCTGATTGTCACCTTTATGTTTTCATCGCCGCCGAAGCCGCTTTTCTTTTTCTGAATTTTTCTGCCGCGTGTAATTATACCGCCTACAAATATCACAACCAAAACTCCTATCAGCAAAAGAAGTGCGCGTCCGGCGCCGCTCTCTGCCAGAACAACCGCCGCAAGACCCAAAACGCCGCTCATTGCATAGAGTATAAAAACTGCCTGTTTTTTTGAAAATCCCATATCGACAAGCCTGTGGTGTATATGACCTCTATCGGGCGTCATAACCCCCTGACCCGTCAGAAGCCTTCTTATCATTACAAATGCCGTATCAAATATCGGCAGTCCGAAAATCAATACGGGCACGGCAAACGATATCACGGCATAGCTCTTAAAGCCGCCCTGCACAGACAGCACGGCAAGAGTATAGCCGAGAAATGTTGAGCCTGTATCGCCGAGAAACATTTTCTTTTTGCGCCTGAAGTTAAACGGCATAAAGCCAAAGCATGCACCCGCTATGATAATTGCGATAAGCGCAATCGCAGGCTCATCAACCATATTTGCTATAAATACAAGCGACACTGCCGCAATCGACGACACGCCTGCCGATAATCCGTCAAGCCCGTCAATCAGATTTACCGCATTTGTTATTGCAACAATCCACAGCACCGTAAAAGGCACCGAAACCCAGTCGCTCAATATCAGAAATTTCTCGTTTGAGAACACATTCGGGTTTGTGAATATGTTTATCTTTACATTTCCGATATATATTACAGTCAGTGCAGCTATAATCTGAACGCATAATTTCAGTTTTGCGCTGAGTCCGCGGCTGTCATCAATAATTCCCAGCATCACAATGATAACCGCTCCGCACAAAAGACCTATCAGCTCCTGTGTTATCTCGCAGAAACACAGCACGCTGACAAGAAAGCCGAAAAACAGCGCCAGTCCGCCCAGACGCGGCGTGGGCGCTGTATGCATGCGCCTTTCCTCGCCCGGCATATCTATGGCTCCGATTTTTTTTGCAATGCCCCTTGCAAGCGGCATTGAAATCACCGTAAAGCCGAATGCCACCAAAAAAGCTATTCCCAAAAGAATATATATCATGATATCTCTGTCCATGGATATTTCACTCCGTATTTTTATCCGATGCGTGTTTTATAAAAATTTATGCCGTATGCTTTTTATTTTGCCACAAATCCGACCTTTTTATAAACCTTGCGCACGGTTTTGTTTGCGGCATATGCTGCCTGCTGTGCGCCTTCTTTATATATGCTCTCAAGATAGGCTTTGTCGGAAAGAAGTCTTTCCGTTTCCTCTCTTATCGGGCGCAGCGCTTCAACAACCGCCTCGCCGACTCTTGTTTTAAAGTCGCCGTAGCCGAGTCCGTCAAATTCTTTTTCGATTTCATCAACGCTCTTCTGCGTTATCGCCGAATATATCTGCATAAGGTTTGACACGCCGGGTTTGTTTTCTGCATCATATCTCACATGTGTGTCACTGTCCGTAACCGCGCGTTTGAATGCCTTCATTATGGCCTCGGGCTTATCAAGCAGGCATATACAGCCGCCGTTGTCCTGCTCCGATTTGCTCATTTTGTTTTCGGGCTGCTGCAAGCTCATTATGCGCGCACCCGTTTTCGGTATGAACGGTTCGGGCATTGTGAACACATCGCCGTATACGCCGTTAAAGCGCGACGCTATATCGCGCGTTATTTCAACATGCTGCTTCTGGTCGTCGCCGACGGGCACAAGGTCCGCCTGATATATAAGTATATCCGCCGCCATAAGCACTGGATATGTAAACAGTCCCGCGTTTATGTTTGCCGAATTTTTTGCCGATTTGTCCTTAAACTGCGTCATGCGCGAAAGCTCGCCGAACATCGTATAGCAGCTCAGCACCCACGAAAGCTCCGCATGTGCCGGCACATGGCTCTGAATAAAAATCGTATTTTTCTTCGGGTCAAGTCCGCATGCAAGATATGTCGCAAGCTGCGTCAGCGTGCGGCGTCTTAACTCTGACGGATTTTGGCGCACGGTTATTGCATGCATATCTGCCATCATATAGTAGCACTCATAATCGTCCGAAAGCTCAACCCAGTTTTTTATCGCGCCAAGATATGAGCCGAGAGTCAGCTCTCCGCTCGGCTTAATACCTGAAAGTATTCTTTTTTTTCTGTCCGATGAATTGTTTTGTATATCCATACTGTCTTTTTGTTCCATATCAAACTCTCCCGTGTTCCTTTTTATTATTTACCCATTATACATGCGCTTTAAGCACATCGCCGAGTATTTTTATTCCTTTTTTTATCGATTCGGGCGTTGTGACCGAGAAATTCAGTCTGAAAATGTTTGAAGGCGCTTCTATGTCCGTCATAAATGTGTTGCCCGGAACATATGCAACCTTATGCTCTATCGCCTCATTGAGCATAACTTTTGTATCAACACCCTCCGGCATTGTGCACATTATGAATATTCCGCCCTCTGGACGCGTAAACTTACACTCCTTCGGGAAGCGCTTTTCCATCTCGCTTATCATAAGCTCACATCTTTTGCCATATTCCGCCGCACATTTTTCGATATGTGCGTCATAGTCGTAATTTTTTATATATTCATATACCATCATCTGATTAAGAACCGGTGTGTGAACATCGTTTACCTGCTTTACAACAACAAATCTGTCAACTATGTCCTTTCTTGCCGACACAAAGCCTACGCGCAGTCCGGGCGCAAGCGTTTTTGAATATGTGCCCGCATATATTACTCTGCCCTCTGTATCCATAGATTTTATCGTTGCTACGGTTTCTCCCTTAAAACGCAGCTCGCCGTAAGGGTTGTCCTCAAGAATAAACACATTGTATTTCTTTGCAAGCTCCAAAAGAGCCCTTCTCTTTTCAATGCTCATCGTTGTGCCCGACGGATTTTGGAATGTCGGAATTGTGTATATAAATTTGATATTTTCGTGATTTTTCAGATGTTCCTCAACCTGCATAAGGTTCATTCCGTCATCTTCTATCTCAACATCATAGAACTTTGCCCCATATGAGCGGAATGAGTTCAAGGAACCTATAAAGCTCGGCTTTTCAACAATAACCCCGTCGCCTGCCTCCAGAAGCACCTTTGCTGACAAATCAATCGCCTGCTGTGCGCCCGTAGTTATAACAAGCTCATCAATTTCTTCATTATATACACCGAGCTTTTTTGCACGCTGCTTTGTAATTTCGCGCAGCGGCGCATATCCCTCGGAAACGCCGTATATAAGCGCCGGCGTTGGTGAATTTGTGAGCATGTCGCTCGTTATTTTTGCCCATTCCTTTGACGGAAAAAGCTCGGGCGCAGGTATTCCTGCCGCAAAGGATATGATATCGTCCTTCGCTATAAGCTTAAAAATCTCTCTTATGGCGCTTGCCTGCATTGAAGCAACGGCAGGCGTAAAAATCTCATTTTTGCAATTCATTTTACACTGCACTTCCTTCCGCAAAAATACAATAAAATCCTAATTTATAAATATTATCGTGCCAAATATGGCACATATGTATAAAAACACTGCTCTTAGTCTATAATCATATCATAAATATTCCAAAAAGTAAAGCACGATTATTAAATTATAAATATTGGTTTTTATATTAATTTAGGTATTGATTTTTTGCTCAATATATTATACAATTAATTACAGGAAATAATTTCCGTCAAGTTTATTTCATGTTTTTAATTTATTCCATTATTAAAATTCAATACCAAAAAATTACGGGATATGTTTTTTTCTTTGTTTCTCTTTACTTTTCTGCGTATCCTGTGTTATAATTTTTATGCAAATATTTCAATTCAATTTTATGAGGAGGAAAAAGGATGAACAAAAAGTACGTTTATCTCTTCAGTGAGGGCGACGCGTCCATGAGGAATCTTTTGGGCGGCAAAGGCGCAAACCTTGCTGAAATGACAAAGCTCGGTTTCCCTGTTCCCCAGGGCTTCACCGTAACGACGGAGGCTTGTACGCGTTACTATGACGACGGAAGAAAAATAGGCGACGATATTATCGCGGAAATAAAAGAAAAACTCGCTGTTGCAGAACAGATTGCAGGAAAGAAATTCGGCGACGCAAAAAATCCGTTCCTCGTTTCGGTACGTTCGGGCGCACGCGCTTCGATGCCGGGCATGATGGATACGATACTTAACCTCGGACTCAACGACGAAGTTGTTGAAGGACTTGCCGAACTTACGGGCAACGCGCGTTTTGCATATGACAGCTACAGAAGATTTATACAGATGTTTTCCGATGTTGTAATGGGCATTGCAAAACCGAAATTTGAAAAAATTATAGATGAAATCAAAGAAGAACGCGGCGTAAAGCTTGATACAGAGCTTACGGCGGAGGACCTCAAAGAGCTTATCGCAAGATATAAGGTTCTTTATAAGGAAGAAAAAGGCGAGGACTTCCCGCAGAACCCCCAGGACCAGCTCATCGAATCCGTTGAGGCTGTATTCAGAAGCTGGGACAATCCGCGTGCCATCGTATACAGAAGAATGAACGATATCCCCTATGACTGGGGTACTGCCGTAAACGTTCAGGCGATGGTTTTCGGAAACACAGGCGAAAAATCGGGTACAGGCGTTGCTTTCACAAGAAACCCCGCCACAGGCGAGAAAAAGCTCTACGGCGAATATCTCATGAACGCACAGGGTGAGGACGTTGTTGCCGGCATAAGAACACCTAATCCCATAAGCCATCTTGAGCAGGACATGCCCGAAGTATATCAGCAGTTTGTTGACATAGCAACAAAGCTTGAAAATCACTATAAAGACATGCAGGATATGGAGTTTACAATCGAAAACGGCAAGCTCTACATGCTTCAGACCCGTAACGGCAAGCGTACCGCTGCCGCCGCTCTCAAAATTGCGGTTGACCTCGTTGATGAAGGTCTTGCAACCACAAAAGAGGCTCTCCTGAAGGTTGAACCGCGCCAGCTCGATTCGCTTCTCCATCCGACATTTGACCCCGATGCGCTTAAAAAATCATCTCCGGCGGCAACAGCTCTTCCGGCATCGCCCGGCGCTGCATGCGGCAAAATTTACTTCAACGCCGCTGACGCTGTCATGGCTTCGTCGGAGCGTAATGAGAAGGTTGTTCTGGTACGTCTTGAAACTTCGCCCGAGGATATTGAGGGTATGAATGTTTCGGAGGGCGTTCTCACAGCACGCGGCGGCATGACTTCACATGCGGCTGTTGTTGCGCGCGGTATGGGTACATGCTGTGTTGCAGGGTGCGGCGAGCTTACTGTAAATGAAGAAGAAAAATACTGTGTTCTCGCGGGAAAACGCTTAAATGAGGGAGATTACATTTCTCTCGACGGCTCAACAGGAAATATATACGCAGAGGCAATCCCCACGGTTGAGGCTTCGCTGACAGGCGATTTTGCACGCTTCATGGGTTGGGCAGACGAAGAGCGCAAGCTCAGTGTGCGCACAAATGCCGACTCGCCGAAGGACGCCCTCACGGCAGTCCGTTTTGGCGCCGAAGGTATCGGTCTTTGCCGTACCGAGCACATGTTCTTTGAAGAGGACAGAATTCCTGCCGTGCGTGAGATGATTGTTGCAAAAACTCTCGAACAGCGCCAGAAGGCTCTTGATAAGCTTCTTCCCATGCAGCGCAGCGACTTTGAGGGAATGTTCCGCGCACTCAACGGTCTGCCGGTTACAATCCGTCTGCTTGATCCTCCGCTTCATGAGTTCCTGCCGACAAACGATGATGACATTGCATCGCTTGCAAAGGAAATGGGGCTTACTTTTGAAACGCTCAAGAGCACAGTTGAAGATTTGCACGAGTTTAACCCCATGCTCGGACACCGCGGCTGCCGTCTTGCGGTAACATATCCGGAAATTGCGGCTATGCAGACACGCGCCATCATTGAGGCTGCCATAAATGTGACGGGCGAGGGCATAAAAATCACTCCCGAAATCATGGTTCCTCTTGTAGGCGAGGTTAAAGAGCTTAAATATGTAAAAGAAGTAATTTCAAAAACTGCCGATGAAATTATTAAAAATGCCGGCATTGATATGAAATACATGGTTGGTACAATGATTGAAATTCCGCGTGCGGCGCTTCTTGCGGGAGAGATTGCCGAAGAGGCTGAATTCTTCTCATTCGGCACAAATGACCTTACGCAGATGACCTTCGGTTTCTCGCGCGATGACGCCGGTAAATTCCTCGGCGATTATTACGACAAGAAGATATTTGAGTCGGATCCGTTTGCACGTCTTGACCAGAACGGTGTCGGCAAGCTGATTAAAATGGCTGCCGCTGACGGCAGACAGACACGCCCCGACATCAAGCTCGGAATTTGCGGCGAGCATGGCGGTGACCCGTCAAGCGTTGAATTCTGCCACCGTGCAGGCCTGAACTATGTTTCGTGCTCGCCTTACCGTGTGCCGATTGCAAAGCTTGCCGCTGCACAGGCTGCTATTCGCGATCAACACTAATCAGATATTCTGCTTAGCGTAAAGCGAGAATAAACCAACAAATACGGTCACATCACCTAATAAGTGGTGTGACCGTTTTTTTTTGCTTGAGATAAAGCGTAGATTTAGCCGGTTGTCCTATTCGGATGACCGGCTTTTTTTATTTTTCGGACAAGGAGGAATTTTTTTGAGAAATTTTGAAATTTGGTTTAGTTTTTGCCCTTCTCGATGCCTACCAGATGGAGAAGAGAGCCACGCAAGTGGAATCAGATCCAATTGCTCTTTGACAACCGAATACACATTCATCAGGTACGTTCCTGTGCGGGGGCGAGAGTCCCAGCCGAATGAAGGTGCGCCAAGACCCTCCTGCCCATCCGGGTAATAACGGAAAGCAAGGTGGCGAGCGTTTCCGAACCATTCTGAAATATCCGACAGCTACGGATAAGGCCATGAAACGCAACAGGGATAATGATACTTCTCTACGGAGCTGGCGGAGAACCCGGCAGGGGTGAGATTCCCATGGACCCGATTCGCTATCGGGCGTCTGATGA
>CAKSHB010000006.1 GCA_934456295.1 uncultured Clostridia bacterium
CCGATATACTTCACATATCTCGCTTTAACTCCGCCCAAATCGTAGGTTTCAAGCTCGTTTGTCGTACCGCTTGATTTACCGTCCGAAATAACCGTGGTATAATTTTTACCGTCCTCAGATACGGCTATGGCAAAGAAATATGTTCTCTCTTTACCGTTGTGATAAGCTATCTGCACATTTGCGAGCGAATATACGTCACCGAGGTCATATATGCCCCATGCGTCGCCGTCCTTGCCCTGCGGAGCCCAGCGTGTGCCGAGGTCGCCGTCAAAGCTGTTTTCGATAACGCTGCCTGCGCCGTCGTCACCGCTCTGCTGAGCAGAAACGGGCTCAAGCGAGTCTTTATACAGAAGGCTTCTTGCCGTAATTACAACACACTGACCCCATGCGTCCCATTCGACGTTTGCACCGAGTGTTTCTGCAACAAATCTTACGGGAACAAGAAATCTTCCGTCGATAATCTGTGCAGGAACATCAAGCTCGTTTGCCTCACCGTTTACATAGGTCGTTTTGTTATTCTCTGTGAGCTTTATTGTGGTCTGCTTTGAGCCTTTTTTCATGACAGCCTCGGCGGTTGCCGTTGCTTCGTCCCATGTGAACTCTGCGCCGAATACTTCAAATATTGCACGCAGCGGAACCAAAGTTCTGTCATCGACAATCGTGGGGGCAACATCGCTTTTCAGCTCATCGCCGTTTATTGTCACGGTAATCGGTCTGTCCTGGATTGATTTTTTAACTTCAACCGTATTTTCGGGCAATGTGTAGTCAAAAAGTACGGGAACAATTTTGTCCGATGCGGCTGCACTCGTTTTTTCAATCGTAACTTTATAAGCTGACGGCTTATTTAACTCATAAATCGCACTTTCGTATGCATTGAGCTTTGCAACCGTGTCTTTTTCAACCTGCTGTGCCGTGATGAGAGCGGAAAGCGCTTTTACATCGTCGGCTTTATTGGCATTTGCGTCGATATATGCCTGTGCCGATTTTATCAGAGAAGCACTGTCGGTAGAGTCGAGCTTGTATTTGTTTATGCAGTCTCTCTTTGTCTTTATAAAATCTCTGTGCTTTGCGTCTGCCTTACGGCGCTGTTCCGCAATGCCGAGGATTTCTAGAGCCTTCTGCTGACCGGGGTTGTTTTCCTTGTCGGCAATATTTACGCCGTCGGCAAGCTGACTTGCCGTTGCTGTCATAACAAGCTTTCCGTCCGCTTTGATGTCATATGTTCCATCGTCGAGTCCGATTACCTTTATAACTTCACGGTTTAACTCCTCAGTGATGGGGAAGTATGTTTCAGCCGTTCTGTATGCATAATCGGCACCCATGGGAAGTGCATCTGCCTTATAAGTATAAGACACTTTATCGGAGGATATTTTTGCGTTCGTAACAGAAGCGTTTTCCGTATCAACTCTGCCTTCTGCCGTATTCATGGTAACAAACGCAACCTGACCGCTTTCACCCTGTGCTTTCAGGAAGGCATATGTCATTATGTAGTGACCTGCCTCTGACGGGTGAACTCTGTCGCCGACAAAGGTAAATGTTTCGTCCTCGCTTTTGCCTTTGCCGAAACGGTTATACATTTCAACAATGGTCTGGGGAGTGTTTATATCAACAAAGTCAACGCCGAGCTGCTGTGCCACATTGTAGGCAATCTGTCCGCCGGTACGTATTATGTTGTTGAAATCCACCGAGGTCGGCTTGTTTGCATAGCCGGGACCCGATACTACATTGCCGTTTGAGTCTGTTTCATATTTGAGCCATTGGTCAAACAGCGGCGGCGACATGAGGATAATCTGTTCTGTGCCGCGCTCTTTGAGCATGGAAACAAACTGTGACAGATTGGTGTAGTATTTGTTTAAAAGGTCTGCGCGTGTTTTTGCCGCGCCGGGTTCTTTTTCCTTGCCTTCAAAATACGAAGTACGCGACATGTCGTTTGTGCCTATCAGGATAACGGCTTTGTTAAAGCCAGCCTCAAACTCGGTATTAAATATGTCGTAGTCTGCACGCGAAATAAGTCCCGGGGCAGTATCGCCGTCAATACCTTTGTTGACGTATGAAAACTTAACGTTGGGATAGCGCGTTGCATAGTAGTTTAAAATCTGCTTTTCATAGTAAGCGCCATAATTGCCGTGCGTAATGCTGTCGCCGATAAAAGCAACTCTGTCGCCGTCTTTGAACGGAGCGATATATCCTGTTGAGCTGCTGTCAATAAGACGCGGATATTTTACATCTCCGGAGAGCAGCGGAGCAGAATAACCTGCTTTAAATACGCTGTAGTCGGATGCAGCGGATTTGCTGCTGTCTGCCGCGAAAACCGTGCCGCTCAATGAGGAAAGCGCCGTGAACAGTCCGAGTGAAACCGCAGCAATTTTACGCGATAAATTTTTTGTGTGTTTAAACTGCATGTGTATGACCGCCTTTCATAAAATTATTTCCCTATTAAATTATTACTTTATTAAGCTATAGCTTTGTGCAGATATTGTGTTTATCAGCCGATAATTGATTTGATGTAGTCGGCAATTTCATCAACCCGGCAGTTTGCAAAGAAATACTCTTTGAATTTTTCGCCGCTTACCGCGCCCTTCAGAAGGTCCCGGTCGATATTTTTGAGAATTGTCATAATATCTGTGTGTGTAACCTTTTTAACTTCGTTGAGAATTTTTGCGTTTCTCTGCTCGGGAACAGCTCTCTCCTTCGGATATCCGCCGCCCCATTCTTCAACGAACAGCTTCTCAAACACATACTGCAAATTCAGCTCGGCGCCCCAGCCCCAACCCTTTGCAAAAGGCATTGCGATACAGTTGCCGTTGTTTACCTGTGTGAACTGGTATGCGTCCGTCGGGTCAACAACGTGTCCGCACAAAACGCCCGGGAAAGCGTTGCAGGCAAGGCAAGCGCCTTCGCCTGTGCCGCAGCCTGTAATTACGAGGTCGGCAGCCTTTGAATTTATAAGGATTGCCGCAAGAATACCTATCTGCACATATGTAAGCTGTGCTTCATCGTCAGCCGAATACATGCCGTAGTTAAATACGCTGTGACCGAGCGGCTCAACAACCTTCTTAAGTGTGTCACAAATCAGAGCGTTTTTTGCTGCCTGACTGTTTTCGTTGATTAATGCAATTTTCATTTTTGTCTACCTCTTTTTCTTTATATTTTATTTTTATGGTACGAGACCATATATTTTACAATTTTTATTATATCAAGATATAAAAAAAAGTTCAACAGCAATTATGAAAATATTTAAAAATTTTAATTGGGGGCTGAGATAAAATGAAAAAATGATGTAAAAATTGCAATTATGTATTGATTTGCCGCATGTTTTGTGCTAATATAAAAACATAGAAACAAATTTTGGGAGGCAGTGTTATGAAAAAGTTTAAAGTAGGTCTTCAGCTTTATTCAATCCGCGAGGATATGGAAAAGGACATGGATTCGGCGCTGGCACAGGTTAAGGCTATGGGCTATGACTATGTTGAGTTTGCCGGATATTTCGGAAAGAGCGCCGAGGAGGTAAGGGCGCTTCTGGATAAGCACGGACTCGAATGTATTTCGGTACATCAGACATATGATGTATTTCTGGACAACCCGAAGGAGTCTGTTGATTACCTTAAAACAATCGGTGCAAAGTACAGCGCTGTTCCGTGGATGGGCGTTGAAAAACACCAGGGTCACGGTGACTTTGAAAATACGGTTGCGGAGTTTAACAAGGTTGGTAAAACTCTTAAAGACGGCGGCATACAGCTTCTTTATCACAACCATGATTTTGAGTTTGAAAAATATGAGGATAAATTCCTTCTCGACTGGCTCTATGACAGTGTAAGCGAAGATTTGCTCAAAACAGAAATTGACGTTTGCTGGGTACGCTATGCAGGCTATGACCCCGCAGAGTACATAAGAAAATATACAGGCAGAAGCCCGATAGTTCATCTGAAGGACTTTGAATGTAAGAACTTCAATATGGGTCCCGTGTATGCGCTTATCAGCAGTGACGGCGGCAGCGATGAGGCTAAAAAGCCCGAGAGCAAGGACGAGGCGGGCTTTATGTTTAAGCCGGTCGGACACGGCGTTCAGGACATACCCGCTATATTGGCTGCGGCAGAGGATGCAGGCGCTGAATATGTAATCGTTGAGCAGGACAGCTCGGTTGAGCGTCCGGCTATGGAGGCTGCAAAGATGAGCCGCGATTATCTGAGAAGCATAGGTCAGTAATTTGGTTTAAAAAGCGAAAATATCACGAAAAAGGTCTGTTCAAACGAACAGACCTTTTTATATAAATGAAAATATGTATTATTTCTCACCTGATTTTATGTTTACACACACAACTGCGGCAAAAACGAGCACAATACCGATTATTTTTACAACATTCATTTCCTCGCCGAGAATAAATGTGCCGATAAGTGCGGCAACAATCGGCTCAATCGAGGCAATAACCGACGCACGTCCGGATTCTACGCGCACAAGCCCTGCTGTATAGAGCAGATAGGGGAGCGCGCTTGTGAATATGCCGACAGCGATAAGCCAGCAAACCGACTCGGCGTTTACTGTTATGTTTCCGAAGCCGTCCGCTATGGCAAAAGGCAGAGAGGCGGCCGATGCGCAAATGAACGTATAAATCGTTACGGTAAGGCTCTGATAGCGTTCAATCCCATACCGCCCGAAAATGCTGTATGCCGCATAACCGAGCCCGGCACCGAGTCCGAAAAGAATACCGACGGCGGACATTTGCTCCGTGCCGCCGAAAACGCCCGTCATGAGTGTACAGCCGGCAACGGTTGTAATTACGGCGCAGACTTTTACAAAAGTAATTTTTTCTTTAAACAGAATTGCCGACATAATCATTACAAATACGGGGGCTGTGTATAAAAGAACCGCCGCAACGGATACGGAACACAAATGCATTGCGGTAAAATAGCAATAGCTGAAAGCGGTAAAGCTTATAACGCCCGTACCTATAAAGATAGGCAAATGCTTTGGTCTTACAAGAAAAAGACTTCTGTCGGCAGAGAGCGCATATGCGGCGAGTATCAGTGATGAAACAGCGGCGCGCGCAAACACAATCTGCATGGAGCTGAGCCCGAAGCTGCTAAGTTTTTTTACAAAAATACTCATCATGCCCCAAAGCGCGGCGGCAGCTATTATATAAATGTAAGAAACATATGCCCTTTTTGAGCTTTGCTTTTCCAAAGTACAAAACCTCGCTATGCAAAATTAATTGTGATTTCCGTTATACTGTCAGGCTGAAAATTATGTTGTTTTTGAAATCTTTTATCACAAAAACACCGTTTTCATAAATCATGTAGCTTTTTTTGAAGTTCTCTTTCGGAAGCGATGCCGAGCCTGGGTTCAAAAACATATAGCTGCCCTTTTTCACGGCGCGCGGTACATGGGTATGTCCGCTTATGAGAGCGCTGCCGTTCTTGAGCGGCGGAAGGCGCTGTTCGTTATACAGATGACCGTGCGTCAGAAACATATCAATTCCGTCGGCGGATATGAGCGCATAATCCGACATAATCGGAAAGTCTATAAGCATCTGGTCAACTTCGCTGTCACAGTTTCCGCGTACGCACAATATGTCGTTTTTGTATGCATTTAAAAGCTCCGCTACCGACTGCGGATTATATTTTTTTGACAGAGGGTTGCGCGGACCGTGATAGAGCAAATCTCCCAGAAGGACAAGCTTGTGCGCACCTTCTTTTTCATATGTGTCCGCAATTTTCTGCGCGGCCGAGTATGAGCCGTGTATATCGGAGGCAAACATTATTTTCATAATAAAACTCATTCCTTTCCGTAATATCGCAAGCATGGTTATAATACTTACAGGATAATTTTATCATAAAAACATCATATTTTGCAATAGAACAGTTAAATATAGTGCGCCGCGGTTTTTGCCAAAAAACAGTAAATTTGAACAAAACCGCAGCGCCTAAGGTTAAAAATATTTGTTTTTGCCGAACGCTTTATCTGAAGTCAAACGAAAATATTGCCGTTTCGGCTGTATTGCCCCAGTTTGAAACAGGTATCAAAGAAACCGAGCGGACTTTTTTGCCGATTTGTATGTCATATCCTCTTTTTCGGTTTTCCGTTATATGAGTTATGCTCTCGCTTCCGTCCTCTGTGGTAACGGTCAGGATAAATTCTTTGCAGAGTGTTTTCGGCATATCCATAAAGGGACTGTCCAAAAGAATGTTGCAGCGTGTTGCATGTGTTCTCTCACAGAAATCGCCGTTTAGTGTTTCGCGGTTTAAATCGCTGTCAAAAACGATGTGGACTGCTTCTGCGTAAAAACACTGTTCCGATGAGTATTTAATTTCGGCGCCGTTTTTTGCAAAAATTCCGCAGCTTTCCGTGCCGTATGTGCGGTTTGGTCTGTCCATGCCGTCACAAAGCTCGGCATACGGCGCATTTTTTACACAGTCGGAGGATATATTTCTCTTTTTATAAGGAAGAAAACAATCGCTGTTCATCAAAGCCTGCTGAAGTTCATCTGTTTTTTTCAGATAAACTCCGTGCGGCGTGAGACCGTACTTTGCAGCGATTGCTGCCGCAGTGCCGACAGCCTGCCCGAGAAGTGCGCATGTTGCCATGACTCTGATACTGCTCATTGCCATATGAGTCATGCTTATGTTTCTGCCCGCAAAAAACAGATTTTCCACATTTTTCGAATACAATGCGCGGTATGGAAGCGGATACGGCGCAGGCGTTTTAAAGTCTGTGTTTGGTACGCCGTCATGATAAAACCCCAACGGGAAATGGTCGTCGAGCGGCCAGCCGCCGTATGCCGCGGTATCGTCAAAGATAACATTTTCTGAAATGTCTTTTTGGGTTATGACATATTCTCCCGTCATTCTGCGCGATTCGCGTTTGCCGGGCAGAAAGCCCAGAAACTCAAGCTCCCAGTTATCCGCGTCCATTTTTCCCGAATTTTTTATATAGTCCCACATGCCGACCGAAAGCTTCATCAAATCACGCGTTATTTCCTCTGTGTCATCTATTGTGTTGCGGTTGCCGCCAAGCTCCAGATACCAGAAGTTTTCGAGCGTGTTATATATATCGGTACCGCGTCTTTCAACTTCGTTGTCTTTGATTTTTGCGCTCCATTCGGGCGCTTTGAAAGGTATTTTTTTGTCGGTCTGTCTGCCTTGCAGCAGACAGCTCATTCCCATGGTAAAATTATCGGGGTGTTCTACATGTGTAGCCTCGCCGTAATCGCTGCTGCATTCGCGCCCGATTTTGAAATGTGCTCCCGTGAGCGGTGCAAGAATACTGTCGCCCGAGCAGTCGCTGTAAAATTTTGCCTCAACGTCAAAAAAGGTTTGTGTCGTGAGTTGATAGCCCGTAATACGGCGTATTTTTGTATCTCTGCCGTCCGAAAAACTTCCGCTTTCGGTTTCCGAGTCCATGCAGGTACAGTTCAGAAGCAGGGTGATATTTTCTTCGCGTATCACAAAGTCGTATAAAACCGTGTCCCAGATATAGTAATTTTTCGTGGGATTTCTGTACAGATTTTCGAGCATTATTTCTTCGATAATGCCTGTTTCACGGTTATTTGTGCCGCGCGCGCCGCATACCCACATTCTGATTTCCGATGACGCATTTCCTCCGAGCACCGCTCTTTCGTGCATGAGCACAACTTTGATACCCTGCCTTGCCGCAGCGACGGCGGCACATATTCCTGCCATTCCGCCTCCGACAACGCATAAATCCGCAGATAAACTTTTTCTTTTCAGCATATTATCCCTCCGCTTGACAAATTGATTAAATTGGTTTAATATCATAATAACAACATTTTTGATACTGTTCTCACTGAAAAATGCAGAAAAACATAAAAAATATGCATAAAGGGTGACGGGAGATTTTTATGAGGGAGATTGTGCGCGAAATTATTGATTATACCGAATATTTAAAAAAAGAACATTCGCTGAATATATCTTTTCACATGAAGGCTGAATTTTCGGACAGATTTGCTGCATGCAGCGAAATTCTTCCGTATAATTCGCATGTGAACCCGTACTGTACATATATCAAGGGCAAAAGCTTCGGAAAATGTATCGGGTGTCAGAACCTTGTTTTTGAAAAGTGCGGAAAGAAAAAGTTTTTCACGGGCGAATGTCATGCCGGAGTGTTGCAGTATATACACGCTGTTGAAAATTCGGAGGGCGTTATGGGGTTTGTGAGCGTGAGCGGATACGAGGGCAAAAAACGGCGCCCTTACGGGGACAGGCTGTATGAGAGTTCCGTCATTCATGAGCCTGTCTGCGAAAAATTTTTAAAGACCGTAATTTCTCCGCTCGCCCATATGCTGGGCATGATGATGAGTGAACCGATTTCGGACGGCAATAATGATTTTGAAAAAATCAGAGCGTTTGTGAATGAATATCATACAACAATCACGCTTGATATGATATGCGACCGGCTGCATTTCAGCAGGTCATACATAAGCCATACTTTCAGGGCAAATACGGGATATACGCTGAAGAGTTATTGCAACCTGCTGAAAATAAGCGACACAAAAAAGCTTCTGGATGAAACGGGACTGTCCGTGACAGAGGTTGCTTTTGCTGCCGGATTTGAAAATATAAGCTATTTTATAAGTGTCTTTAAAAAACTTGTGGGGGAAACGCCTCTTTCATACAGGAAAAACTGCCGGCAAAGGCTTCTTGCCGTATCAGAACAGGAGGACGCTGCGACCCCGAAACCGTAAAATCCGCAAAGCGGGTGCGGAAAAATGATTTTATTTTGCCGTACCCGCTTTTGCAATGCCTAAAAAGCTTATAGATGTCATTTTGTGCTTAGAATATATGTGAGAAAATCGTATAGAAGGCAGTTGAAACAAGCCATGCAGTGCATACCTGCAACAATGCGTTAAGCCATGCATAACGCCTGCCGGCTTCCTTTTTTATTGTGGCGATTGTGGCTATACACGGTATATACAAAAGTGCAAAAAGCATAAACGAATATGCGTTTACCGCAGTAAAGCCCATGGCGCCGAGTGCGCCCGAAAGCTCTGCCATTCCTGCGCCGGAGGTTATGTTTGAAATTCCGAAAAGCACGCTCATGCTTGAAACAACGACCTCTTTTGCGGCAATTCCCGCGATAAGCGCCACAGCTACCTGCCAATAGCCGAGTCCTGCGGGGCTGAGCGCCGGCGCTATAAATCTGCCGATTGCTGCGGCAAAGCTTTTGCTCATATCGTGCGTCATGCCGCCAAATCCGAAATTCAGCAAGAACCAGAGAATTACGGACGCATATAAAATCGTTGTACCCGCTTTTGCGAGATAGTCGGAAATTTTTTCCCATACGTATATGAAAACGGTGCGCAAATTCGGAACTTTATATTCGGGAAGTTCTATCAAAAGCGTGTGTGAAACGCCTTTTGTCTTTTCCGTGCGGCTTATAATCAGAGCTATGAGTATTGCAACCGCAGCGCCTATTATGTACATTGAATATGCCGCAAGCATGGCATATCTGCCGAAGAACATTTCGGAAAACAGCACATATATCGGAAGTCTTGCACTGCATGACATAAACGGCGTTATCATAATTGTTTTCAGCCTGTCATGCCTGTCCTCAAGCGTACGTGACGCCATTACGGCAGGCACGCTGCACCCGAAGCCGAGTATTAGCGGAATAAACGCCCTTCCCGAAAGACCGAGTTTGCCCATAAGCGAGTCCATTACATAAGCGACTCTTGACATATATCCGCTGTCCTCCAAAAAGGCGAGAGCGAGAAAAAGTATAAATATATTCGGTAAAAACGTAAGTATTCCGCCAACGCCGGCAAGTATACCATCCGTCAGAAGAGATGTCAGCATTTCGCCTGCGCCGAGTGATGTGAGCCATATCGGCATGGCGGCAGAGAGTGCGTCAAGCAGAGTTTCAAAATAGCCTTTTATAAAATCGCCAACAGTAAATGTGAGGAAAAAAACGAGAGCCATTATTGCGAGAAAAACAGGTATGCCGAAAACGGAATGAGTCAGCACGGCATCGGCTTTATCAGTTTTGCGTGCTTTTTCTTCGCGGTTTACCAGAACTTCTGATATTACCTCTTCGATAAATTCGTACTTTTCGTTTGTGATTTTGTCCTCATAATCATGCTCGATAATACCGGCAGTGTCAATGGGGTAGGCTTTTGTGACCTCAGCATCTCCCTCAAGGGTTTTGAGAGCATACCAGCGGTAGTTTGGCAAATCCGGATATTTTGATTTGAGCATGGAAGAAATGATATCGATTTTATCTTCTATTTCATCGGAATAAACCATTGCATATTCCGAATGGTGTTCGTGTATATGTGAGCCGGACGCATGATGATGGAGCGGAGTATCAAATTTTTCCGTAACATGATGTGCCACGGCGTGCATAAGAGTGTTTAATCCCGTGCGCTTTCTTGCGCTTACGGCAATTACGGGAACTCCAAGCATTTCGGGCAGACGGTGAAGGTCTATTTCCATGCCGCGTTCTTCAACAATATCCATCATGTTGAGCGCTATTACAACGGGTTTGCCGAGCTCTATAAGGCTTACTGCCAGAAAAAGATTGCGTTCAAGAGAAGATGCGTCCACAACATCTACAATTATATCAACGTCATCGCTGAGTATGTAGTTTCGCGATACGCTTTCCTCCATAGTGTAGCACGTGAGCGAATAGATGCCGGGCAGGTCGCAGAGCTTGTATGAACAGTTGTGAAAGCGCATAAAGCCTTCCTTTTTTTCAACCGTGACACCGGGCCAGTTTGCAACCTTCAGCCTTGCGCCGGTGTATGCATTAAAAAGAGTCGTTTTTCCGCAGTTAGGGTTTCCGATAAAAGCCACATTTATTGTTTCGGACATGACGTTTCACCTCCGAGAGCTACAAATTTTGTTATTTCATTTCCGACGGCAAACCGCGTGCCGCGTATTTTCACAATCATGCTCCCACAGCGTTTTTTGCCTAGCACGCTTATGTTGGATCCATCGGTCATTCCGAGCATACGCAGACGGCGTTCAAGACGGATATCGGGCATATCGACCGAACGAACGGTGTATGTATGTCCTTTTTTTGCGTCAATCAAAAGCAATGTTTTCACCTCAAAATATATACTGATTTATTCCTGCTTAAAATGATACTATAAAATATATAATAACGCAAGTGTTTTAAAAAATATGATTACTGAAAACATGAACTTTTTTGCTCCGGCGCTGAGATTTGTGGTTGTCAAACGGAAAGCATTGTGGTAAAATATAGTTATAATGCGGAAAAATGTATTATAAGAGGAAAGCTGAAAATAAAATTTTACGAAAACAGCATAAATATGTGCAGTGAAAAGGAAGTTTTGGTGTGGACACAAAAGAAATTTCGATAAATCCGGAAAAAATAGATGAAAACCTGGCAAAGCAGGCGGGAGAAGTTCTGGCAAGGGGAGGACTTGTTGCATTTCCGACGGAAACGGTGTATGGACTCGGCGCAAATGCTTTTGACGACAAAGCAGTCGGGGCGATATTTTCGGCAAAAGGACGTCCGAACGACAATCCTTTGATAGTGCATGTTGCACGTGTTGAAGATGTGGAGCCGCTGGTCAGAGAAATTCCTCCGAAGGCAAGGGTTGTTATGGAGCATTTCTGGCCCGGACCGATAAGTATAATTATGAAAAAATCGGATAAAATCGGCGATGCCGTGAGCGCCGGACTCGATACGGTTGCGGTTCGCATGCCGTCACACCCTGTGGGACGTGCGGTGATTGCGGCATCGGGGGTTGCTGTTGCGGCGCCTTCGGCAAATACATCGGGAAAACCTTCTCCGACGTCGGCGCGCCATGTGCATGACGATATGTATGGCAAAATCGATATGATAGTTGACGGCGGAAGATGCGGTGTGGGAGTTGAGTCCACTGTGCTGGATTTGTCGGGCGATACTGCGGCGATACTGCGCCCCGGCGGCGTTAGTGCGGCGATGCTTGAGCCTTACATCGGAAAGGTTATAAGTCCGGAAAATACCGTTACAGATGCGGATACGCCGAAATGCCCGGGTATGAAGTATAAGCACTATGCGCCGAATGCGGAGGTTTGTGTGATTGAGTACAGGGGAGAGGCAAATTTTGAAAAAATCCGCGAAACAGTTGAAAAATACCGTGCAAAAGGAAAGTGCGTAGGTGTTTTGTCATGCACGGGAGAGGGTAATATATATAATGCGGATATTTATATAAACGGCGGCGAAACATCGGAGCGGTATGCGGAAAATTTGTTTTATGCAATGCGCACCTTTGATGAAAAGGGCGCCGATATAATTCTTTGCCCGATATGCTTTGATGACGATATGTCGGTGGCTGTCAGAAACAGACTTTATAAATCGGCGGCAAACAATGTTATAAATATGAATATGCTGTAAGCATGAAATCATACAGTAAAAAATATAAATAAAACAAGAAGGAAAATGATGGCGATGAAGGGTAAAAAGAAGATAAATGTTCTCATAGTGTGCACGGGCAATACGTGCCGTTCTCCGATGGCGGAGGGAATACTGAAAAAAATGCTCGGCGGCGATGACAGCGTTGAGGTGCTTTCGGGCGGGCTTATGGCGCATGAGGGCGAGCGTGTGAGCGAGGACGCGGTTGAGGTACTTGCGGCAATGAATATTGATATAAGCTCTCATACCGCAAAAAACATAAACGGAGATGTTGTGCGCGACGCAGATTTGATTTTGACGATGACGCAGGCGCATAAAGATATGATATGTGCGGTATACGGACCCGATGCGGCGAAGAAAACGTACACAATCTGCGAGTATGCACATTTTGACGGCGAGATTGCGGATCCGTTCGGGCTTGGCATAAAAGTATACAGACACTGTGCGGAGGAACTTGAAGGAGCGCTTGAAAAGGCGCTTGAAAGAATACGTGCCGAATTATAATTTAAAGATGTTTGTACTAAAAAAACGATTGCACTGAAAAACTGATATAAAGAGATTGATATAATGGAAAAATATGAAATTGTTCCCATGAGTGCACAGCATATAGACGACGTTGCCGAAATTGAGAAGCTGTGTTTTTCCGACCCGTGGTCGCGTGAGATGTTTGCGGAGGAGCTTGCAAACAGCTCGGCGCATTACTGTGTGTGTTTGGCAGAGGGCGTGACAGTCGGATATGCGGGCTACTGGTGTGTGATAGATGAGGGAGATATAACAAATGTTGCGGTCCACCCGAAATACAGACGAAGGGGAATAGGAGCGGCACTGATGGAGCACATGCTTCGTGAGGCGGAGGAGAGAAAAATGGTTTTTTTGTCGCTTGAAGTGCGCGTGTCAAATGAGCCGGCAATCGCATTGTATGAGAGATACGGCTTTGAGAGAGTTGGCGTGAGAAAACGCTATTACAGCGATAACGGTGAGGACGCGGCAGTTATGATGAAACGCCGGTAATCCGAGCGGAAACGGACGGCAGATAAGAATTTGGTGCGGATAGGAAATTAAAGAGAACGGTGATTTTTTTGGAAAACACATTTATTAAAAATGCAGAAGATGTTTTGATACTTGCAATAGAAAGCTCATGTGACGAAACGGCTGCGGCTGTTGTAAAAAACGGACGCGAGGTTCTGTCAAACATAATAAATTCGCAGATTGATATTCACAAAAGGTACGGCGGAGTTGTGCCCGAGATAGCGTCGCGCTGCCATATTGAGGCGATTGACGCGGTAATTGATGAGGCTTTATGTGAGGCAGGTGTGACGCTTGATGATATTGACGCGGTTGCGGTAACATACGGACCGGGGCTTGTCGGGGCGCTGCTTGTCGGCGTGTCCGAGGCAAAGGCGATTGCATTTGCAAAAAAGAAGCCGCTGATTGCTGTGCACCATATAAAGGGGCATATATCGGCAAACTTTATTGCGCACAAAGAGCTTGAACCGCCGTTTATGTGTCTTGTTGCGTCGGGGGGACACAGCCATATTGTTCATGTGAAGGGTTACCGTGAATTTGAGGTAATTGCGCGCACATGTGACGACGCCGCAGGCGAGGCGTATGATAAGGTGGCGCGTGTGCTTGGGCTGGGATATCCGGGCGGACCGAAAATCGACGCGCTTGCAAAACAGGGAGATGAAAATGCGGTTCATTTTCCGCGTGTGAAGATAGGCGACGGTCTTGATTTCAGCTTCAGTGGCGTTAAAACTGCGGTAATAAACTATTTGCATAAGCTGGAGCAGAACGGGCAGGAGTACAATAAGGCGGATATAGCTGCAAGCTTTCAGGCGGCGGTGGTCGAAGCGCTTTGCTCACATACGATGTGCGCTGCATGTGAAAGGGGCGTAAGCAAGGTTGCGCTGGCAGGAGGAGTTGCGGCAAATTCAGCTCTGCGCTCGGCATTTGCAAAAGCATGTGAGGAAAACGGATTTGAATTTTATGTTCCGCCCATGAAGCTGTGCACCGATAACGCCGCTATGATTGGCTGCTGTGCGTACTATAAATATCTTGACGGCGATTTTGCCGGAGATGATTTGAATGCTGCTGCAAGTCTTGAGCTTGCGTGAGTTTAACAGATAAAGCCGAAGGATAAAGAAAGCGTTCATACTGACAAAAACAACGGAATTAAAAATTGTTGATTTTATGAGTGTTGTATGATAAAATATGTGTGTACGGAGAAAGTACAGCCCGAGAGTATATAAAAAACAGCAAGGAAAGCGTTTTGGAATTAAGAAAGCGTTTTGGAATATAATATCTATTTTATAAAGGGAGGCATAATTTATGAAGCTTATTCTTTCAATAGTACATGATGAGGACGGTTCAAAGGTGATGAGCGAGCTTAACAAGCAGGGTTTTAGCGTTACAAAGCTTGCGACAACCGGCGGGTTTCTGAAGGCGGGAAACATGACTCTTCTAGTCGGAACAAGTGAGCAGAATGTTCAGACTGTTATTGACATTATAAAATCAAAGAGCGAAACGAGAAAGCAGATTGTCAGCACACCTGTCCCGATGTCGGGGCTCGGTTCGGGTTACACGCCGTATCCGGTTGAGGTCGAGGTCGGCGGTGCGACGATTTTCGTTATGGACGTTGAAAGGTTTGAGAAGGTATAATGGAGCTTGCACTGCCTATGGCAGACAGGGGAGTTGTGAGGGCGCTTATTGACAGTGTGCATGAGGGCACAAGTGCGCATGCGTATTTGTTTGAGGGAGAAAAGGGGCTTTTCACATGCGAAACAGCCATGTATTTTGCTGCGGCGCTGCTGTGCGGCTCGGACGGAGAAATTCCGTGCGGAGCATGTGACAGCTGTATACAGGCAGCAAGCGGAAATAATCCCGATATCAAGCGAATGTCGCGCACGGATATTACGGACAGAAAGAGCATAGGCGCAGACGATATACGCGCCGTTATTTCCGATGTGTATACAAAGCCGTTCAGAGCCGAAAAAAAGATTTATATAATAGAGGACGGCGACGCGCTGACGGTGCAGGCACAAAACGCAATGCTTAAAATACTCGAGGAACCGCCTTCGTATGCTGTGTTTATAATTTGTGTGACAAATGCGGAGCTGATTTTGCCGACGGTGAAATCCAGAAGCCGCATAATACGCTTTATGCCGCGGAGCGATGCGGATATAAAGAAATATGTATGCGAAAAGTATCCGCATATGGCACAAAAGGCGGATTTTATAGCTTCGTTTGCGGACGGAATTATGGGCAGGGCAGATTTTTTGTGTGGTGACGAGGCTGTTTTTGATATGCGGAAAAAGGCGCTTGAGCTTATGGTAAAGCTGCTTTTGGGAAATGATGAAAACGTTATTTTTGAGATGTGCGATATATTTGAGCAGTATAAAAAAGAGTCAAAGGGCGGCAATGACACATCGCAGATGATGATTGATTTTATGCTGTCGTTTTTGTCGGATATATTGAGGTTGATAAACGGTGCGGAAAATAAAATGCTGAACAGCGATATGGTACACGAGCTGCGAAAAGCGGCGGAGAGGGTAAGATACGAAAAGGCGGATTATGCCGCACGGTGCGCGCTTGAGGCAAAGGATATGCTTGCAAAATATGTCAGTCATAAAGCGGCGGTAATGCATCTTGCGCTCGGCATGTTTTACGGAAAGCAGAATTAATACAGACAAAACGGTGACAGCCGGTTTAAGGAGAACAGACATGGTACAGATAGTCGGAGTACGTTTTAAAAACGGTGGAAAGATATATTATTTTGACCCGGGCGAGTTTACGCTGAAAAGCGGAACAAGCGTTATTGTTGAAACGTCGCGCGGAATTGAAATGGGAAGTATTGCGATAGAAAACAGACTTATTGATGAGGGCAGTGTGGTACAGCCTTTGAAAAAGGTTGTGCGCGTTGCGACAGATGAGGATTTTAAGACAGCGGAGGAAAGCAAAAAAAAGGAAGCTGAGGCATTTGAGATATGCACGCGCAAAATTAAGGCGCATAATCTCGATATGAAGCTTGTTGACGTTGAGTATACATTTGACGGAAGCAAGATTTTATTCTACTTTACCGCGGACGGACGTGTGGATTTTCGTGAGCTGGTAAAGGATTTGGCAGGGGTATTCCGCACAAGAATTGAGCTGCGCCAGATAGGCGTGCGCGATGAGGCGAAAATGATAGGCAGCTACGGCATATGCGGTCGAAATCTTTGCTGTTCGCAGTTTTTGGGCGATTTTGCTCCCGTGAGCATAAAAATGGCAAAGGAGCAGGGGCTTTCGCTTAACCCGACAAAAATATCGGGCACATGCGGCAGACTTATGTGCTGTCTTAAATATGAACAGGAGGCATATGAGGACCTTCTGAAGGTTACGCCGCGCCAGGGGGCAACGGTTTCGACGCCTGACGGCAAAGGAACGGTTATGTATGTGAATATCCTTAAGGGTAAGGTTAAAGTCAGCATTGACGGCGGCAAAGAAAAGCAGCTTTCCGAGTATGATGTGAAGGATATCAAGGTGTTATCCGGGGCGCGCCGTGAAGAAAATGAACAAATTGATACAGAAATTCTAAAAACACTTGAAGAATAGAAAAATATCTGTTATAATGAAGCTACACAAAAAAACAGGAGGTGTTTTTCATGGCATATAAAATCACAGATTCGTGCATCAGCTGCGGCGCATGTGCAGGTGAATGTCCTGTAGGCTGCATCTCGGAGGGCGACGATAAGTATGTAATCGACGCTGATTCGTGCATAGAATGCGGCGCATGTGCAGGCGTTTGTCCCGTAAGCGCACCTGAGCAGGACTAATCTTTTGTTCAAGAAGAATTGTCGGCTGTCATAAGATAGCCGACATTTTCATTTATAACACATGCTCGGGCATAGCACATGTCCGGACCATTCATATGCATATACAGTATGTGCATGTGATACAGATATTATGCATATGCGGCAGGAGGCGGTATTTATGGCTGAAAGAGTTGATGATTTACAGTATAAGGGGCTGAAAATCATTCAGGACAGCGATATGTTTTGCTTTGGCGTTGATGCGGTGCTTTTAGCAAATATGGCATCAAAAACACAGTCGAAAAAAACGCTTGACATGTGCAGCGGAAACGGAATTGTGGCGCTGCTTCTGGCAGGAAAAACCGACACACCCGACATATATGCGCTCGAAATACAGCAGAAGGCCTCGCAGCTCGCACGCAGGAGCATGGAGCAGAACGGGCTGGACGGGCGCGTTCACGTCATATGCGGTGACTTGAATAATGCGCACGAAATGTTTTCGAGGGGTGAGTTTGACGTCATAACCTGCAATCCGCCGTATATGAAAAACACATGCGGTCTTACGAATGAAAATGAGGCGATGAGGATTGCACGCCATGAAATAGCATGCACGCTGGAACAGGTTGTGGAAACGGCGGCATATTTGCTAAAACCGGGCGGAAAGCTGTTTTTGGTTCACAGACCGGAGCGGCTTGTTGACATATTTACCTCGATGCGCGAAAACAGGATTGAGCCGAAGCGTATGCGCATGGTTCACCCGTCACCGAAGAAAAAAGCAAACATTGTGCTTATTGAGGGGGCATACATGGGCGGACGTGAGCTGAAAATGCTTGAACCGCTTTATGTGTATGATGAAAACGGCAGATACACAAAGGAAATTAATGATATTTATGAACGGGGATGTGAAAAATGAGCGGAACATTATATCTTTGCGCCACTCCGATAGGAAATCTCGGCGATATGACACCGCGCTGTATAGAAACACTTAAATCGGTCGATTTGATTGCGGCGGAGGACACACGCCAGACGGTAAAGCTGCTTAACCATTTTGATATACATACTAAAATGACGAGCTATTATGAGCACAATAAGCGCGATAAAGGTGCCTATCTCATATCCCTTTTAAATGAAGGAAAAAATATAGCGGTTGTTTCCGATGCAGGTACGCCGGGAATTTCGGACCCGGGAGAGGAGCTTGTTGAGGAATGTATAAAAAAAGGCATAACGGTAACAAGCATACCGGGAGCTGCGGCGCTTATAAGTGCGGTTATAACCTCGGGACTGTGTACGGGCAGATTTTGTTTTGAGGGGTTTTTGTCCGTAAATAAAAAACAGCGCAGAGAGCATCTTGAGGCGGTTCGCACCGAAAAACGGACGATGATATTTTATGAGGCGCCGCACAAGCTTCGCGCAACGCTTAGAGATTTTTATGAAACTTTTGGCGACAGGCGTATTTCCGTTGCACGCGAGCTTACCAAAAAGTTTGAGGAAATTTCTTATCTTACTCTTTCCGAGGCGATTGAAAAATATGAACAAATTCCGCCGAAGGGCGAGTTTGTGCTTGTTATTGAGGGGTGCAGAGAAGAGAAAACCGCCGATTATTCGGATTTGTCCGTTGAGGAGCATGTGAAAAACTATATTGACGGCGGAATGAGTGAGAATGAGGCGATAAAAGCGGCGGCAAAAGACAGGGGCATGCGCAAAAATGAGGTTTATGCCGTTATAAAGCGGAAGTAGGCATATGAAAAAACCTTTCGATACTGCCGAAATAGGGCAATGTTAATAAATTTTTCAAAATATTTTCAAAATATACAAAAAAAATATTTACTTATTCGTAAAAATGGTGTAAAATATGTATGAAAACAAAAAGCATATCGGCAATATCGCCCAACACATGTGATATATTTGCACAATCTTGCTTGTTGTGCGGATATGTGAGCACGTTGACGGAGAGATATAGCGGTATGTTTGTTTTAAGACGATACTTAATGTGTGTCGCAAAAAAATATTATCAAGGAAGAAAGGGTAGGAAAAAAGTTATGAAAAAAAACAAGGTTTTAATGGCTGCAATTGCTGCTGTGCTTGCATTCACAATGCTCGCAGGTTGCGGCGGCGGCGCATCGGTTGCGAATGAAAACGAAGATGTTTTGAAGCTTGAGGGAACTCTCGCTTCGGCAGAACCGCTTACGCTCACAATCCATATGCATTTTTGGAATGCTAACATTTTTGATGACGAGTGGCCGATTTATAAAGAGGCTGCAAAGAAAACCAACATCACACTGCACGGCACTGCTTCAAAGACGAGCACAGACTCAAATCAGGAGTTTAACACAATGCTCGTTAACGATGTATTGCCCGACATTATCCATGGCGAGATGGGAAATCTCAACAAGGCAGGCAGCGACGGAGCGCTTATTCCGCTTCAGGATTTGGTAAAGAAATATGCTCCGCATATTCAGGCAAAGTTTGATGAAGTTCCCGAAGCATACAATGCTACAATCGCTGCTGACGGAAACCTCTACTACATACCGCTTATCCGTGACGACAGAGGTCCGGCAATGGGTTGGTTTATCCGCCAGGACTGGCTTGATAAGCTGAATTTGCCCGTTCCGACAACTCTTGATGAGTACTACAATACTCTGAAGGCGTTCCGTGAGCGGGATCCGAACGGAAATGGCATAAAGGACGAGGTTCCTTATCTCGACAGACATCAGGGTGTAGACAGACTTGTTCCGCTGTGGGGCGCAGGATACGGCAACTATTCTATCGACTCAAACGGTAAAGTTGTTGCAAACAGAACAACCGATGAGTACAAAACAGCTATGAAAGAGCTTGCAAAATGGTATAAAGAAGGTCTTATCGACCAGGAACTTTTCACAAGAAGCAATGCACGTGAAGAACTTTTCGGAAACAACCTTGGCGGCGCAACATGTGACTGGTTCAGCTCGACAATGTCGTTTAACAAGATTGAGGCTGATAGAGTTAAGGGCTTCCACATTGCGGTTATTCCTCCGATAAAGGATATAAACGGCGAGCAGAAGAACCACTTCTCGCGTTCACCTGTACAGAGCATAGGTTGGGGTATCTCGAAGGATAACAAATATCCCGCCGAAACAATGAAATACTTTGATTTCTGGTTCACAGATGAAGGCTCGCTTCTTAATGCAATGGGTATAGAAGGCGAAGATTATACAATCGTAAACGGCGAGCCTAAGTACACAGATAAGGTTTTGAACTATGAGAACGGCGGCGCTCCGAACTACATGCGTACAATCGGCGGTGCTGAAATCGGTTATTATGCTGCGCTTGCTCCCGAAATCGCAGGTATGACAGGCGAAGCTGCAGAAGGCTTCAAGATGTATGCTGAGGGCGGCTGGCAGGTTAAGCCCTTCCCGTCGCTTTCAACATCAAACGAAGAACAGCGTACAATCAAAGATAAGGGCGGCGCTGTAGATACGTACACAGGCGAATGGATGCAGAACTGGATTATGGGCAACAAGGACGTAGATGCAACGTGGAATGAGTATATTTCAGGGCTGAACGGTCTTGGCTTGCAGGAAGTTCTTACAGCTTATCAGACTGCATACGACAGAGCATACAAGAAGTAATAAAACAAGGTTATTTTAAGCCAATATGCGAAACGGCGGCGGTGCAAAATGCTGCTGCCGTTTTGACATATAAAATATGTATGAAAACAAAATATTATCAAGAAAGTGCAGGAAAAAGCTATGAAAAAAAGCAAGATTTTAATGGCTGCAATTGCTGCTGTGATTGTACTCACGATGCTTGCCGGCTGCGGCGGCAGTGCGACGATTGCGAACGAAAACGAAGATGTTTTGAAGCTTGAAGGAACTCTCGCTTCGGCAGAACCGCTTACGCTCACAATCCACATGCATTTCTGGAACAACTACATTTTTGATGACGAGTGGCCGATTTACAAAGAGGCTGCAAAGAAAACAAACATCACACTGCACGGTACTGCTTCAAAGACGAGCACAGACTCAAATCAGGAGTTTAACACGATGCTTGTGAATGATGTATTGCCCGACATCATTCACGGCGAGTCGGGAAACCTTAATAAGGCAGGACGTGACGGAGCGCTTATTCCGCTTCAGGATTTGGTAAAGAAATATGCTCCGCACATTCAGGCGAAGTTTGATGAAGTTCCCGAGGCGTACAATGCTACAATCGCTGCTGACGGAAACCTTTACTACATACCGGTTATCCGTGACGACAGAGGTCCGACAATGGGCTGGTTTATCCGTCAGGATTGGCTTGATAAGCTGAATTTGCCTGTTCCGACAACTCTTGATGAGTATTACAACACTCTGAAGGCATTCCGTGAGCAGGATCCGAACGGAAACGGCATAAAGGACGAAGTTCCGTACTTTGACAGAGCGAAAAGCGTGGATAAGCTTATTCCTTTGTGGGGTGCAAGATACGGAAGCTATTTTATAGACTCAAACGGCAAGGTTGTTGCAAACAAAACAACAGACGAGTACAAAACAGCTATGAAAGAGCTTGCAAAGTGGTATAAAGAGGGTCTTATCGACCAGGAGATTTTCTCGAGAAGCAGCGCGCGTGAAGAGCTTTTCGGAAACAACCTCGGCGGTGCGACATGTGACTGGTTCAGCTCGACAATGTCGTTTAACAAGATTGAGGCTGATAAGGTTAAAGGCTTCCACATTGCGGTTATTCCTCCTGTAAAGGACGTAAACGGCGACAGGAAGAACCACTTTTCACGTGCGCCGGTACAGGGTATTGGCTGGGGTATTTCAAAGGATAACAAATATCCGGCTGAAACAATGAAGTATTTTGATTTCTGGTTTACAGATGAAGGTTCGCTTCTTAATGCAATGGGTATAGAAGGCGAAGATTATACAATCGTAAACGGCGAGCCTAAGTATACAGATAAGGCTTTGACATATGAAAACGGCGGCGCTCCGAACTATGTTCGTACACTCGGCTGTGCCGAAATCGGTTATTATGCGGCGCTTGCTCCCGAAATCGCAGGTATGACAGATGAGGCTGCTGAAGGCTTCAAAATGTATGCAGAGAGCGATTGGGCAGTTAAACCTTTCCCGTCGCTTTCAACAACTGATGACGAGCAGCGTACAATTAAAGATAAAGGCGGCGCTGTTGAAACTTACACAAGCGAATGGATGCAGAACTGGATTATGGGCAACAAGGACGTAGATGCAACGTGGAATGAGTATATTTCAGGTTTGAACGGTCTTGGCTTGCAGGAAGTTGTTGCAGCTTATCAGACTGCATACGACAGAGCATACAAGAAGTAATAAAACAGTTTAATTTGATATGTGAAACGGCGGCGGTGTAAATGCCGCTGCCGTTTTGACATAATGTGTGCATAAATGTGCATACGGCGGGTTTGATTACATAAAAAGCTCATACGGATTTCGGCTCACAGCTTAATAAAAATAAGGAGAGTCGATATTATTATGAAAATAACTAAAATTACAGCGCTTGTTGTCGCACTGACAATGCTCGGCGCAATGCTTACGGGCTGCGGCGGTTCAGGCACATCGGGCGATATTAATGAAAGCGTTGCAAATCTTGAGGGGTATCTTGCTTCGGCAGAGCCGCTCGAAATGACAATACATATGCATTATTTTAACAATTATGTATTTGATGATGATGCAAGAATTTACAAAGAGGCAGCAAAGGAAACAAACATAACGCTGCACGGTACGGCATCAAAAGCAAGCTCGGATTCAAACCAGTCGTTTAATACAATGCTGGTTGAGTCAACATTGCCCGACATCATTCACGGCAATGCGACAAACACAAACAAAGCCGGTATGGAGGGAGCAATGATTCCTCTTGAGGATTTAATTCCGAAGTTTGCGCCGCACATTGATGAATATTTTAAACAGCATCCGGAGTACTATAAGGGAAGCTTTGCTGCGGACGGACATTTGTACTACATTCCGTGCATATATGAGCCGGGTCCGGCAATGGGCTGGTTCATTCGTCAGGATTGGCTCGACAAGCTTAACCTGTCAGCGCCGAAAACGGTCAGCGAATATCATGATGTGCTGAAGGCATTCCGTGACAAAGACCCGAACGGAAACGGCATAAAGGACGAAATTCCGTATTTTGACAGACATAAGAGCCCGATAAACCTTCTCAGTCTGTTTGGCGTATCGAAAAACAACTACGATGTTGACAGCAATAATAAGATATATATGCCGAGAATGACGGTGGAATATAAAAACGCAGTTAAAGAGCTTTCAAAGTGGTATGCGGAGGGTTTGATTGACCCCGAGATATATTCGCGCGGCGGCACATCAAGAGAGCAGCTCTTCGGCGGTAACATGGGCGGCGCTGTTCATGACTGGTTCAGCTCGTCGTTTGCGTTTAATAATTCGCTAAAGGAGTCGGTTCCGGGCTTTAAGCTTGTGGCTATCGATCCGCCGGCAGATATTAACGGCAAAGTGAGCAATTGCTCACCCCGTACAGAGCTTAACGGTAACGGCTGGGGTATTTCAAAGGACAATAAGCATATTGCAGAAACAATGAAATATTTTGATTTCTGGTTTACCGAAAAGGGCAGAATACTTAATAACTACGGTGTTGAGGGTATTGATTACAACATAGTAAACGGTGAGCCCGAGTATTCGGAGCAGGCAAAGGCATATGAAGGCGGTATACCGGCTTATATGACAACCTTCGGAAGCAGAGAAATCGGTATTCCGACAATGCAGTCGGCTGAAATTAAGGGCATGAGCAAAGAAGCTGCCGATAGCTTTAAGATGTATGTTGACAAAGGCTATACAATCAAAGCATTCCCCAGACTTGCTCAGACGGAGGAAGAAACCAGAATTATCAGAGATAAGGGAGCTGCGATTGAAACATATATCGAAGAGTGTGCACAGTCTTGGGTTATGGGCAACAGAGATGTAGAAGCCGATTGGGACGAATATATCAGCAAGCTCAAAGAGATGGGTGCAGATGAAGTTATTGCGGCTTATCAGAGTGCATACGACAGATACCTTAAAAACTGATTAACTATTGAGTTATAAAAATTTTTGCCGATGCAGCATATGTTGTATGAAAAAATAGAGTCAATTGTTGGAGATTTTATTGAGGCAGAAATTCCGTAGAATAAGGCTTTTTGTAATTAAACTGATGCGAACAAAAAATAAATCCGTTCGTTGCTTTTACAGGCAACGGGCGGATTTTTTTTGAAAGTTATATTAAAAGCTGTGCGGGAAAACGGCATAACGAGCCAAACTCACACAGCTTTATTAATTTTTTGCAGGATTTATTTTTTAATAATGCGTTTTACGGATTAGTCGTCATATCCGTTCGGATTGTTTTTCTGCCAGTTCCACGAATCGCGGCACATGTCAACAACGCTTTTCTTTGCAAACCAGCCAAGCTCGTTTTTAGCTTTTGTCGGGTCGGCATAGCAAACAACGACATCGCCGGGGCGGCGCGGAGCAAATTTATAGTTTATTTTGAGGTTGTTTGCCTCTTCAAAAGCATTGACCAAATCAAGCACGCTGTAGCCTACGCCTGTGCCGAGATTATGTATCATAACACCCTTTACGGTGTTAAGCTTGTCAAGAGCTTTCAGATGACCCTCGGCAAGGTCTACGACATGGATATAATCACGTACGCCTGTGCCGTCTTTTGTGGGGTAATCGTTTCCGAAAATGCTGAGTTCTTTAAGCTTGCCGAGAGCAACCTGCGTTATGTAAGGCATGAGGTTATTCGGGATACCCTTCGGATTTTCACCGATAAGTCCGCTTTCATGTGCACCGACGGGGTTAAAGTATCTGAGAAGCGATACCGACCACTCTTTGTCCGATGCTGCCAAATCGGTAAGAATTTGTTCAATCATGAGCTTTGTCTGACCGTACGGGCTGTTTGCCGATGTGGGCAAATCCTCCGTGAGCGGAACTTTGTCAGTCATACCGTATACTGTTGCAGATGAGCTGAATACCATTTTTTTCACGCCGAACTCCTGCATAACCTCAAGCAGATAAACAGTTCCGGCTATGTTGTTTTCGTAATATTTGAGCGGTTCCGCAACCGATTCGCCGACTGCTTTAAGTCCGGCAAAATGGATTACCGCATCGATTTTATGCTTTTTGAAAACGGAACGCATACCGTCTTTATCAAGAATATCACATTCATAAAAAGTCGCTCTTTTGCCTGTGATTTTTTCAACTCTGTCTATGGATTTCGGACTGCTGTTTGAAAGATTATCGATTATAACGACATCATATCCGGCTTCGAGCAGCAGAACGCATGTGTGAGAGCCGATGTATCCGGCGCCGCCTGTAACAAGTATGGTTGACATATTATTACCTCCCAAAAATTAAAATACGCTTTATGTATAATCCGCTGCATTGCGCAACGGATTAATTCCTATATATTATAATCTTTTTTTATGAGAATATCAATATATTTTACAAAAAACGTTATATATTTTCTTTAATCCATTTAAACCGGTTTACTTTTATCACGGCTACAAAGCATTTTAAAATCTGGTCGGATTTCAGGCACATAAATACAATTACCGGTGACAGGTTAAACACATATGCGCATATTGCCGAAGAGGGGAGAACAATTCCCCACATAAATATAAGGTCATTTATCAGAACGAACTTTGTGTCGCCGCCGCCGCGCACAATTCCCGTGAGTGCGGACATCTGATATGATGTTCCGACAACGGTTACCGACAGTATTGTCATAAATTGCAGCGTCAGCGAGCGTGCCTCGTCGGTCAGCGTGTAAAAGTTTATTATTATATCTTTAAATATAAACAGCATTGTGCCTGTAAATATGCCTATAATAAGGAAAAGCATTTGCATTGTTACGGCATAGCTTTTTACAAGGTTTTTGCTGCCTTCGCCTATTGTTTTGCTGATTTGTACGCCGGAGGCGCTTGCGGAACCGTAGGTTATAACGGATAAAACCTGGAATACGGTTGTGGCTATGCTGTTTGCGGCTATTGCCTGTGCTCCCATATGACCGAGAATTGCCGTTTGCACCGACATCGCAAGTCCCCATATTGCATTTGATATAAGAACGGGTGAACCGACTTTTACATAGCTTTTGAATATCGCATCTTTGAAGTGGTGCAGCGTGAAGAAATCGCGAAGTCTGAGGTGTACTTTTTTATCGATAAAAGACACATAAAAAATCATAATCGCGGTTTCGGTTATACGGCTTATAAGCGTTGCTATTGCCGCACCGCGCACACCAAGGCACGGCGTGCCGAAATTTCCGTATATGAGAATGTAGTTTAAGCATACGTTTATGCACAATGTCGAAAGTGACACAATAAAGCCTATTCTGACGCTCTCAACACTGCGCATTGTTGCGATAAGTACATTTGTTGCGGCAAAGAACAGGTATGAAAAGCAGATTATGCCGAGATATTTCATGCCTTCGCCTATGACTGCCTCATCATTTGAAAAAAGAGAAAGGAGCCAATGCGGCGCCAGAATGGCTGTGCACATCATTGCGCCTGCTATAATGAGCGCAAAAAACATTGCCATACCTGACAGACGGCGGATTGGGGCGGTTTCTTTTCTGCCCCAGCTGCGTGCGCCCAAAAGAACAACACCTTCGCTTACGCCCATAATGAGCATTTGCAGGAGATACTGTATTTGGTTCACGAGCGCCGAGCCCGAGAGCGCGTTCTGGGAATATGCGCCGAGCATTATGTTGTCGGCAAGGTTTACGCCAAAAACAATTACGTTTTGCAGCGCAATCGTAAGCGTCAGACGAAAAAAAACTTTATAAAACATGCTGTCACGCACAAAAAGCTTCATAAAAAATCTCCATTCCGCATAAATTTAATATAAAATATATTTTACAACAAAAAATACAAAAAAGCCATAGAAAATAGAAATAAAAGCGTAAAAAAACAAAATAAACAGGTAATTGCGCGGCGAAAAAGCTGTGTTTTTTTACAACAGGAACAAAAAACAGTTGCAAAAACTTTACAAATAGTGTATACTGTCATTATAATATCACCAAAACATATTACCAGGTGATAAAAAGGAGAGAGCGTATGGCTCAGAGAAGTGTGAAAAAGAGGCGCCAGCAGGAGCTTATGGCAAAACTTGAGGATAATCCTTTTCTTACAGATGAGGAGCTTGCCAAAATTTTTTCGGTCAGTGTTCCCACAATTCGGTTTGACAGGGCTCAGCTTGGGGTAAAAGAATACAGGGAGCGGATTAAAAACGTTGCGATTACTGCAAACACCCATGCGCACGAGTTTCCCATAAACAACCCCATGGGTGAGCTTTTGGATTTAAACCTGTTTAAAGACGGACTTTCCGTATTTACGCCCGACAGTTCGATGACCTTTGATGACAGCGAGGTTGTCCGTGGCTGTTTCATATACTCGTTTGCCGAGATGCTTGCAACAACTGTTATAGACGCAAAGACTGCGCTTGTCGATGTGGCAAATATTAAGTACAAACGGCCCGTGCTTGCCGGAAGCAAGCTTGTAGCAAAATCGGAGGTTGTGCGGCGCAGAAACAACGAGTATGTCGTATGGGTGAAAATTAAGGCAAATCTTACGGAGGTATTCCGCAGCAAATTTATATTATCGGTAATAGATTAATGCAGGCGCTGTCAGGCGGAGGTTTTTTGGTTTGACAGTGAAAAGGCAGCGTTAAAATAACAAGGCGGAATGCTGATATGAAAGCGCTTTTCGTGTCAGCCACCGGCGGAGGGAAGATTTTTTATGAAAATTATAGTTGATGCCATGGGCGGAGATTTTGCGCCTGCGCCGCAGGTTGAGGGCAGTGTACGTGCGGCGGAACAGCTCGGTGTTGAAATTGTGCTTGTCGGCGATGAAAATGCTGTGCGTGCAGAGCTTGACAAGCTCGGATACAGCGGTGACAGGATAAGCATACGCGCGGCAAGCGAGGTTATAACAAATGATGATGAACCGGCAAAGGCGCTCAGAAGAAAGAAGGACTCGTCTATTGTTGTGGCGGCAAATATGCTGAAAAACGGCGAGGGCGACGGACTTGTTTCAACAGGCGCTACGGGCGGCGTGCTTGCGGCGGGATTGCTTATTGTGGGCAGAATTGACGGTGTGATAAGACCTGCGCTTGCGCCTGTGATACCGACAGATAAAGGACCTGCGCTTTTGCTTGATGCAGGAGCAAATGCGGACTGCAAAGCATCAAATCTGGTGCAGTTCGGTATTATGGGAAGTGTTTATGCAAACAAAGTTCTGGACAAGCAGAATGCGCGTGTTGCAATTGTTAATATAGGCGCCGAGGAGCATAAGGGCAATGAGATGACACGTGAGGCGTATAATGCTTTAAAAAATGCACCGATTAATTTTACGGGCAACGTTGAAGGCAGAGAAATTATGGACGGGGTATGCGATGTAATCGTGTGCGACGGTTTTGTGGGCAATGTTATTTTAAAGCTTATTGAGGGCTTGTCATCAACGCTTCTGCGAAATATAAAAGCGCTGTTTATGAAAAATTTTCTCACAAAGCTCAGTGCGCTTGCCATGAAGGGTGCATTTAAGGAATTTAAAAAGAAAATGGATTACACGGAGTATGGCGGGGCGCTGCTTCTGGGACTTAAACACCCCGTTGTGAAGGGACATGGCTCATCTGACGCAAAAGCTGTATTTTCTGCGATAAACCAGGCGGTAAAGTTTGTGTCATCGGGAGTTGTGGATGAGATAAAGCGCGATTTGGATAAAATGAATGAAAACACGGCTGAAAGCCGTAATTAAAACTAATATAAATCGGAATATAAACCGGACAGAAAGGAAGTTCTATAAAATGGCATTGAGAGCAAGCATAATCGGCGGAGGTTACTATGTGCCGGACAATGTACTTACAAACGCGGATTTGGAAAAAATGGTTGATACGTCGGACGAATGGATTGTGAGGCGTACGGGCATACATGAAAGAAGAATAGCCGATAAAGACATATATACGTCTGATATGGCGCTGATTGCGGCACAGAGAGCGCTTGAGAAAACGAATACCGACCCGCTCGATATTGAGCTTATACTTGTGGCGACATGCACGCCGGATATGTATACGCCGAACGTGTCGTGTATGTTGCAGGCGGCGCTTGGGGCAAAAAATGCGGCGGCTATGGATATAAGTTCGGCATGCACCGGTTTTATATCTGCGCTGACTGTTGCGAGCCAGTTTGTCGAAACGGGTTATTATAAAAAAATACTTGTTGTAGGCTCGGAAAATCTTTCGAGAATGACGGACTATAAGGACAGAAACACATGCATACTTTTCGGCGACGGAGCAGGTGCGTTTGTTATCGGAGCGAGCGAGGAGGACGGAGTTCTGGCAACAGAGGTGGGAGCTGACGGCGAGGGAGGAAAAAACCTCACAAGTCTTGCTTTCCGCGATGATGAAAACGAACTTGCAAAGAGAATTTCAAAAAATAAGCGCACACTTTGGATGGACGGCAGCGAGGTTCTGAAATTTGCCGTACGCATGATGGCAAAAGCGACAAATGCGGTGCTTGAAAAGGCGGGACTTACGATAGATGATATTGATATGATTGTGCCGCACCAGGCGAACATAAGAATTATTGACGGTGCGGTAAAAAGGCTCGGAATAGATAAAAGCAAGGTATTTGTAAACATAGAAAAATACGGTAATATGTCGTCGGCATGCATACCGATTGCGCTGTGTGAGGCTATAAATGAGGGAAAAATCAAAAAAGGCGATACGGTTGTTTTGGTCGGCTTCGGCGGCGGTCTTACATGGGGCGCGGCAGTTATCAGAATGTAAACGGCACAGGCTGTAAAGACACGGCTTAAAAAGCATGGGTTAGGTATATGAAAGAACAGACATTATCTAAAAATATATTATACGGGAGAAGGAACAGATATGAAAACTGAATTATGCGGTCTTTTGGGAATAAAATATCCTATAATACAGGGAGGCATGGCATGGGTTGCAACGGCGCCTCTTGCCGCCGCGGTGTCAAATGCCGGCGGTTTGGGTATTATTGCGGCAGGCAATGCGCCGGCTGATTATGTACGTGAGCAGGTTCGAGAGGCGAGAACGCTTACAGATAAGCCGTTCGGCGTAAATGTGATGCTTTTGTCGCCTTTTGTTGATGAGGTTATGAAGGTTTTGTGTGAGGAAAAGGTTGCCGTTGTCACAACGGGAGCAGGAAATCCGGGCAAATATATTCCGTCGCTGAAGGAAGCCGGAATAAAGGTTGTTCCTGTTGTGCCTTCGGTTACGATTGCAAAAAAAATGGAGCGCGACGGAGCCGACGCGGTGATTGCGGAGGGAACCGAGTCGGGCGGACATATAGGCGAGCTTACGACGATGGCGCTTGTGCCGCAGGTTGTTGACGCGGTAAATATTCCGGTTATTGCCGCAGGAGGCATTGCGGACAGCCGCGGAGTTGCTGCGGCATTGGCGCTCGGAGCTGTCGGCGTACAGCTCGGAACGAGATTTTTGTGCTCGACGGAATGCACGGCACACATTAATTACAAAAATGCCGTTGCTGCGGCAAAGGACCGTGACGCAGTTGTTACGGCAAGAAGTACGGGACACCCTGTGCGCGGTTTGAAAAACAAGCTTACACGCGGTTTTGACAAGCTCGAAAAAGAGGGCGCAAGCGTGGAGGAGCTTGAAAAATTCGGCACAGGCGCACTCAGAAACGCAGTTGTTGACGGCGATGTGCAGATGGGCGCACTTATGGCTGGTCAGTCGGCAGGGCTGGTATGCGACATAAAGCCCTGTGCACAGATTATTGCCGATTTAATCGGCGGTCTTGACGCTGCTGTAAAGCATGTGACGGACGCGCTTTAATACATTTTTTAGTATATTTTGCTTTATTTATTTGATATTTATTTGATATATTTTGTTTTAAGATTAACATGAGATTATTTTACGGGAGGTATCTGATATGGGAAAAACGGCATTTGTTTTCAGCGGCCAGGGGGCGCAGACGGTCGGCATGGGAAAAGAGCTTGCCGAAAATTTTGCGTGTGCAAACAGAGTATTTGACGAGGCGTCGGACGCACTCGGCATGGATATGAAAAAGTTGGTATGGGAGAGCGACGATGAAACGCTGAAAATAACGGAAAATACACAGCCGGCAATACTTACGATGAGTGTGGCGGCGCTTCGTGTGCTTGAGGAAAAGGGATTTATGCCCGATGTTGTGGCGGGACTCAGCCTCGGCGAATATTCGGCTCATGTCGCAGCAAAATCGCTTATTTTTAAAGATGCTGTTTGCCTTGTGAAAAAACGGGGTAAATATATGCAGGAAACCGTTCCCGAGGGCATAGGAGCTATGGCGGCGATTATTGCGCTTGATGCGGATAAGGTTCTGGAAAGCTGCTATGAGGCGTCGGAAAAGGGAATTGTTGAGTGCGCAAACTTTAACTGCCCCGGACAGATTGTCGTATCGGGCGAAAAGGCGGCTGTTGAGGCGTGCTGCGAAATTGCAAAGGAAAAGGGCGCAAAGAGAGCTATAGTTCTTCCTGTGAGCGCACCGTTTCATTGTTCAATGCTGCGTGAGGCGGGCGAAAAGCTTGCGCGTGAGCTTGAAAATGTGGAGGTTCATGATATGCAGATACCTCTTGTCACAAATGTGACGGCGGATTATCTTTCGGACAAGTCGCAGATAAAGAAAACACTTATAAAGCAGGTAAGTTCATCGGTTCGCTGGGAGGAAAGCATACGCCGCATGATAGCTGACGGGGTTGATACTTTTGTTGAAGTCGGTCCGGGCAAGGCTTTGTGCGGATTTATCAAAAAAATCGACAGAAACGTAAAGGCATACAATGCCGAGGATATGGCGTCGATAACGACGGCAATTTCCGGATTGGAGGAGAAAAATGATTGATTTAAGCGGAAAAACAGCGCTTGTAACGGGCGCAGGCAGAGGAATAGGAAAGCAGATAGCGCTCAGGCTGGCAGAGCTTGGGGCAGATGTTGCGATAAATGATATACCGTCGTCAGAGGACGCGGATAAAACTGCGCAGCAGATTATCGATATGGACCGCAAGGCGGTTGTATGCAAATGCGACGTAAGAAATTTCGACGATGTGAGCGAAATGGTAAAAATAATACTTGACAAATTCGGAAAGCTTGATATATTAGTAAATAACGCAGGCATAACGCGCGACGGTCTTATAATGCGCATGAGCGATAAAGACTTTGACGATGTTATTGCGATAAACCTGAAGGGAGCGTTTAACTGCATAAAGGCAGTGACGCGTCCGATGATGAAACAGCGCAGCGGCGCGATCGTGAATATGGCGTCTGTTGTGGGCGTTATGGGAAATGCGGGGCAGGCGAATTACTGTGCGTCAAAAGCGGGTCTTATCGGACTTACAAAATCGACGGCGCGCGAGCTTGCAAGCCGCGGCATACGTGCAAACGCAATTGCACCGGGATTTATTGAGTCTGCTATGACGGATAAGCTTTCGGACGAGATAAAGCAGGAGTATTTTAAAAATATTCCGCTTGCACGTTTCGGAACTGCCGACGATATTGCAAACACAGCCGCATTTTTGGCAAGCGACGCATCGTCGTATATAACGGGACAGGTAATACACATTGACGGCGGACTGTTAATGTAGTATTATAAACAGATGAAAAAGCGGCTGCAAAAAAGCGAGCATATGAAAGCTGTATATGTTAAGCCGAAAAAGGCTTTATCATATTTCGCCTTTCGGCACATATATTTTGTGCCGCAGGGGCATAATTACGGATTGTCGTGATTAAGATTTTTAGTAAAATATTCTTTGGAAGGGGGGTGACATCAATGTTTGACAAGGTAAAAGCGATTATTGTCGATCAGCTCGGAGTAGACGAGGACGCAGTTACGATGGAGGCGTCGTTTTTAGATGATCTGGGCGCTGATTCACTTGACATTGTTGAGCTTATTATGGCGCTTGAGGAGGAATTTGATTTGGAAATTCCCGATGAAGAGGCTGAAAAGATTTCAACTGTCGGAGATGCGGTTAATTATATTACTTCCGCAAAGGCGTAATGAAGGTGCACTTTGTGCGGCGGAGGGAAACCTTCGCCGCAGATAAGTGAGGCAGACGTATTTATAAATTAACGTATGAGAATTTTTGATATTTTTGCCGAAAGGCTTTTTATATATCCTGAAAACAGGTAACAAACCGTGTTTATTTTAACCGGTATTTATTTTTGAAAGGAACGGTAGAAGATATGAGGAGAGTGGCTGTTACCGGTATCGGAGTTATAAGCCCGATAGGTAATGATAAGGATACTTTTTGGAATAATGTAAAAAACGGAGTGTGCGGAATTGGCGAAGTGACGCGCTTTGACGCAAGAGACTACAGCTGCCGCGTTGCAGGCGAGGTCAAGGACTTTGAAGCCGAAAAATATATGGACAAAAAAGAAGCGCGCAGAATGGACCGTTATACGCAGTTTGCGGTTGCGGCGGCAAAAATGGCTCTTGATGACAGCAAAATAGATTTGGAAAAGACGGATTTGTACCGCGTCGGCGTTATTACGGGCTCGGGTATCGGCGGTATAGAAACGTTTGAAATCCAGCACAGAAACCTTTTGGAAAAGGGACACGGAAGAGTAAGCCCGTTTTTTATCCCCATGATGATTTCCAACATAGCGGCGGCACAGATTGCGATTATGACGGGCGCAAAGGGTGCAAACTTTAATGTTACGAGCGCATGCGCATCGGGCACAAATGCGATAGGCGAGGCATTCCGCCTTATAAAACAGGGCGGCTGCGATGTGATATTTGCCGGCGGATTTGAGGCGGCAATTACGCCGATATCATTTGCGGGATTTTGCAACATGAAAGCGCTGACAACAAGAAACGATGACCCGAAGAGAGCAAGCATACCGTTTGACGCGGAGCGCGACGGTTTTGTAATGGGTGAAGGCGGCGGCATGCTGATACTTGAGGAGCTTGAGCATGCAAAGAAACGCGGCGCACACATATACTGTGAGATGGTCGGATACGGTGCAACCGATGACGCATATCATATAACCGCTCCGTCGCCCGACGGTGAAGGCGGTGCGCGTGCAATGAGTCTTGCTGTTGAAGAAGCAGGTATAGACACTTCCGAGGTTGATTATATAAACGCTCACGGCACATCGACACCGTATAACGACAAGTTTGAAACGGCGGCAATTAAAAGTGTGTTTAAAGAGCATGCAAAGAATATAGCAGTAAGCTCCACAAAGTCGATGACCGGTCATTTGCTGGGCGGTGCCGGCGGAGTTGAGGGCGCTATATGCGCGCTTTCGCTGGAGGAAGGCTTTATTCCCGCGACAATCGGCTATAAAAAAGCAGACCCCGACTGTGACCTTGACTATGTGACAGAGGGCGGAAGAAATCAGATCATAAATTATGCGCTGTCGAACTCACTCGGCTTCGGCGGTCATAACGCAAGCATACTGTTTAAAAAGTATGAACCGGACGCATAATTTTTGCGGCATATGAATTTTGTGAAATATGAATTTTTTGCAAAATGTAATTTTTGCAGGATATGAATTTGCTGCACATGAAAAAGAAACGGAGAGTATGAAACATGAGGGCGCAGGAGAGATTTTGTGAATTTGAGAAAAAAATAGGGTATGATTTCAAAAATAAGGATTTGCTGCGCCATGCGCTTTCGCATACATCTTATATAAACGAGCACAAAAAGGAAAAAAGCGAAAGCAATGAACGGCTTGAGTTTCTGGGCGACGCAATTGTTGACATGGTGGTGAGCGACTATTTGTACCGTCTTGACAGCAAAATGTCGGAGGGAGTTCTGACAAAGCTGCGCGCATGCGTTGTGTGCGAAGGTTCATTTGCGCGTGTTGCGTCAAAAATGGATTACGGCAGTTATCTGCTGCTCGGAAAAGGCGAGGAGGCAACGGGTGGACGTCAGCGTTCATCGGTGCTTGCGGACGCATTTGAGGCAGTTGTTGCGGCGATGTATCTTGACAGCGGTATCGAAACGGTGTCAGAATGGATTATATCAAAGCTCAAGGGAGAAATTGAGCTTGCAATGCAGGGACGCCTCACAAAGGACTACAAAACGCTTTTGCAGGAGGCGGTGCAAAAAGGAGTGCACGGCAGGGTGACGTATGATATTGTTGACGAATACGGACCCGACCATGCAAAAACGTTTTGCGCCGAGGTGTTTATTGACGGTGAGCGTATGGCGAGCGGCAGCGGTACAAGCAAAAAAGACGCAGAACAGGCGGCGGCGAGTGCGGCGCTTAAATTAGTGACGAAAAATGACAGATAGTAAAAGAGCAAACTGTCGGCTTTTATACCGACAGTTTATTTTTGTGCTCTGTTTTGGCGATGTATTCGCCGAAAAATGTATTTTTGGGAATGAGTGAATAATTATGAGAAAAATTAATATACCGATTTTTGTTTCGCATATGGGCTGCATGCATGCGTGCGTATTCTGTAATCAGAAGCGTATAACGGGCATGGGCGGTTCGGTTACTCCGGCTCAGGCAGATGAGATGATACAAAGAGCGGTAAAAACTATTGATAAGGGAAATGCGAGAACGGAGATTGCCTTTTTCGGCGGAAGTTTTACTGCTATAGATATTGATGAGCAGGAGGCTCTTCTGAAAGTTGCAAATAAGTATATAAAAAGCGGCGATGTCTGCGGTATACGCTTGTCCACACGCCCCGACTGTATTGATGAAAAGGAGCTTGCACTGCTTAAAAAATACGGCGTGACAAGCATTGAGCTGGGTGTGCAGTCAACGGACAGCCATGTGCTTGAAATAAGCAGGCGCGGACATACCTATGACGACGTTGTGCGTGCGTCGCGCCTTATAAAATCATGGGGGTTTGAGCTTGGGCTTCAGATGATGCTCGGGCTTCCGGGCGATACGGCGCAAAAATCATTGCAGACAGCGCGCGACATAATATCGCTTTGCCCCGATACGGCGAGAATTTACCCTACACTGGTAATACGTGACAGTGCGCTTGCGGATATGTATGAGCGCGGCGAATATGTGCCGCTTTCGCTTGATGAGGCGGTAGGATTATGCGCACAGATATATGAGATGTTTAAAGAAAGCGGTATTGAGGTTTTGCGCATGGGGCTTATGGCCTCGGAGGATTTGTGCGGCGGCAGAGGAATTATTGCAGGGCCGTTCCACCCGTCATTCGGAGAGCTTGTACTGTCAAAAATATTTCTCCGCCGTGAAAAAATGATGATTGAGGAGCATATGGCAGAAAAAAACTGCGGCGGAGAGGTGCTGTTTTTAGTAAATCCGCGCGATTTGTCAAAGGCTGTGGGCAACAGGAGAAAGAATATTATTGCGCTTGAAAGTGAATACAATGTAAAGATTGAAATAAAGTGCGGCGAAAATGTTGAACGCGGTAAAATATTGTGGTACAATAAAAATGAATAGGCTGCAGCCGGAGTATGTGAAATGTGATTGGAAATCGGGACGTTTCGGTTATAGCCGGAACGGGTGATAATATGGACATGACTTCGGGCTCGCTGGGCAGGCAGATACTGCGTTTCAGTATGCCGCTTATGATATCAAATTTATTGCAGGTATTTTTTAATATATCGGATATTGCGATTGTCGGGAAATTTTCCGGCTCGGAAGCGCTTGGGGCGGTTGGTTCGACAACTATCCTCATAAGTCTGTTTACGGGATTTCTTATAGGGCTGGGCAGCGGTGTAAATGTGCTCGCCGCAAGATACCTCGGACAGAAGAATGATACTGCTGTCAGAGAGGTTGTACATTCGTCGGCCATAATCTGCTTTATATTCGGTATGGCGCTTCTTATAATCGGAATTGCTTTTTCGGGTGCACTGCTTGAGCTTATGAATACAAAAGAAGAGCTTTTGGAGGGGGCAAAGCTGTATCTGAGGATATATTTTCTGGGTATGCCCGCTCTTGCCGTATATAATTTCGGTAATGCCGTTTTAAGTGCGGCAGGCGATACGAAAAGACCGCTTTATTATCTGCTTGCCGCAGGAATAATAAATATTGCGCTGAATTTGTTTTTTGTTATAGTTCTGAAAAGAAGTGTTGACGGAGTTGCAATGGCAAGCATTATTTCGCAGTACATTTCGGCGGCGCTGATTGTGCTGTTTCTTGTAAAAAACGAGCTTGCTTACGGACTTAGTGCAAAATATATGAGGCTGAGCGGAAAACATGCTGTCGATATTTTAAAGCTCGGACTTCCGTCGGGATTTCAGAATGCGATATTTGCGATTGCGAATTTATTTATACAGACAGGAGTAAACAGCTTTGATGCCGTAACCGTTGAGGGAAATGCCGCGGCGGCAAATGCCGACCCGCTTGTATATGACGTGATGGCGGCATTTTATATGGCATGCTCGACGTTCATGAGTCAGAATTACGGTGCGGGAAATAAAAAGCGCGTGATAAAAAGCTACTACATATCGCTTGCGTATTCTTTTGGCGCAGGCGCAGTTCTCGGATTGGCGCTTGTTGTTTTCGGCGACCGGTTTTTATCGCTTTCCGCAAACGAACAGCAGGTTATAGATGAGGGTATGGCAAGGCTGAAGGTAATGGGCTTTTCTTATGCGATATCGGCTTTTATGGATTGTACGATTGCCGCCTCGCGCGGTCTCGGTAAAACAATTGTGCCGACAGCTATTGTTATAATGGGCTCATGCGTATTCCGCATAGTGTGGATATATACCGTGTTTGCATACTTTCAGACGATTTTTTCGCTTTATCTGTTATATGCCTTTTCATGGGCAATTACGGCTGTGGCTGAGATTATATATTTTGCTGTTATATATAAAAAGACTGCGTGCGGCGCGGAAACGTAAGTTATTAATGCCGCTTATGCGTGCGAAGGGGAGAGTTTTTTGTATTTAAAAGGAATTGAGCTGACCGGATTTAAATCCTTTGCCGACAAAACGCGCCTGAGCTTTGAGCCGGGGGTTACATCGGTAGTCGGTCCGAACGGAAGCGGAAAAAGCAATATTTCCGACGCAATCCGATGGGTTATGGGTGAAATGAGCGCAAAAAGCCTGCGCGGTTCAAGCATGCAGGATGTTATTTTTGCGGGCACACAGGCGCGCAAGCCGCTCGGATTTGCGCAGGTAAGTCTGACGCTTGATAATTCCGACCATGCGATGGATATAGAATATGACGAGGTAACGGTTGCAAGACGTGTGTACCGCTCCGGCGAGGGTGAATACTACATAAACGGCGCCGCATGCCGTTTAAAGGATATACATGAGCTGTTTATGGACACGGGACTCGGACGTGAGGGCTATTCGATTATCGGTCAGGGCAAGGTGAACGAAATCATATCGGGCAAAGCCGATGACAGAAGGTATATATTTGATGAGGCTGCCGGCATATCAAAATTCCGCCACCGCAAAGAGGAGGCGGAACGCAAGCTCTTGCAGACAGAGGACAATCTTGTGCGCATAAACGATATTGTGTCCGAGCTTTCGTCACAGCTTGAGCCGCTCCTCAGACAGTCACAGAAGGCAAAAAAATACCTTGATTTGCGCGAGGAAATGAAAAAGCTTGAAATAAATGTATTTATCCGCAGTGTTGAAAAACTGAGGCAGGATATCGGCGCTATCAATGAAAAGTTTGAAATTGTAACGCGGCAGCTTGCGGATATGCAGGCTGACAGCACAAAGTCAGATGAGGAAATCGAGAGACTGAATAATCTTGCGGACAGCCTTGATAAGGAAATTGAGCAGAAACGTGCCGAAAGCGAAGAGGCACAGCTTGCGGCAAAGGGCGTTCTGGGTGAAATTGAGGTGCTGAAAAACAACATAGAGTCAAATGAAAAGCTTATTTTGAGGATTGAACAGGAAATAGAAGGCAGACATAAAAAGATTGATGAGCTTGACAATGCGGCAAAGGGGCTTGAAGAAAGCAAAATTCAAAAAAATGAGGAGCTTATTTCTGCGCAGGGGCAGGCAGATGAGCTTTCGGGGAAAAATGCCGAAATGCAGTCGCAGACATTGCAGCTTGCTGCTGAGGTGAATACGCTGAAGGCAGAGGTTATTGAAAAGCTTAACGCCATAACGGCGCTTAAATCGGAGCTTGGCTCGCTTGAGGCTTTTAAAAAAAGCTTTACACAGCGTGCCGATGCGATTGAAACGGAGCGCAAAAGCATGGGCGAAGAGCTTGAAAAAATAGAGAGTTCGCTTGAGGAGGCGAAAAAGTCGCTTGATAGCTCAAACGAGCGCGCGAAAAAGAGCAGAGAGGCGCTTGGTGAGCTTGATGCGGAGATAAATGAAAATCACATAAGCTATGATGAGCTTAAAAAGAATGCGGACGAAAAGGGAGCGATTCTCTCACGCGAACTGTCAAAGCTGCAAATGCTGCGTGAGATGGAGCGCGATTTTGAGGGATTTGCGAAAAGCGTAAAGGGAATACTTACGGCACATGAGCACGGCAGATTGGGCGGCGCGAAGATATACGGCGCTCTGTCGTCACTTATCGAAGTCGGCGGCAGATATGCCACGGCGGTTGAGGCTCTTTTGGGCGGTGCTTTGCAGAATGTCGTTGTGGACAGTGAACGCGACGCTGCTGCGGCAATTTCATATCTGAAGGAAAATCATATCGGGCGCGTTACATTTCTGCCGGTATCGGCAGTGCGCGGAAAAACGCTTGAAAACGAAGCACAGATAAGCACACAGAAGGGCTATATCGGAATTGCGAGCAAGCTTGTGACATATAATGAGCGCTATGATGGCATAGTAAAAAGTCTGCTTGGACGATGCGTGGTTGTTGACAGTATGGACAATGCGATTGCTATGAGCAAAAAATTCGGCTACAAATTCCGCATAGCGACGCTTGAGGGAGAATTGTTTAATGCGGGCGGTTCGATAACCGGCGGCAGCATGAATCGTTCGACAGGTATACTGAGCCGTGCGTCGCAGATAAAGGAGCTTCAGGCGAGCAGCTCGGAGAATAAAAAAGAACTTGAGTCGCTGAGAGAAAAAATGAAAACGGCAGAAAGCGCACTGACGGGGCTTGAGGCACGCAGAAAGGGAACTGATACACTTTTGCGCATGGCTGAGCAGGAGGCGGCACGTGCCGAAACGGAGCTTGAACATATCAAAATGATGGCTGAGGCGAAGAAAAATTCGGGCGAGTCGATAGAAAGCGAACTTTTGCAGCTTACGGAACAGATAAGCGATACAAATACGCGCATAGCCGAGATGATAAACAGAACAACGAAAGCAGAGCTTGATATTGAGGAGCAGAATGTTCTGATCGGCGAAAAGGAGAAAGAGCTTGCGGAGCTTTCACAGCGGCAGCATGAGCTTGGCGAAAAGCTTGGCGAAAAAAATGTCATCATTGCCGGTATGCGCAAAGATGTTGCGGCGGCTGAGTACATGATTGGCGAAAATGTGCGCGCAAAAAGCGACACGCTTGCGGAGATTGATGAAAAGAAGAAGGACATAGAGGGCATAAAGGATAAAAACGCTCTGATTTGTGTGCAGATAGAGGAAAAGAACACAAAAATCGAGAGCGAGAAGGCAAAGAGCGATGAAATACTCGCGCACATACAGGAGCTTAATGCGAAACGTGACGAAACAAGGGCTCTTGCGCGCAGAAGCATAGATGAAAGTAAGGAAGTGCGCGAGAAGGTATATGCGCTAAAAGAGGAACAGAACAGGCTTGACGGCAGGCGTGAGAAGATTGAAAACGATATTGAGTCTGCAACGGCGAAAATGTGGGAAGAATATGAAGTGACAATTCTGAGTGCAAAGGAGTATGAGAGCGACATTGGTTCGGTCAGTGCGGCAAAATCGCGCGTCGGTGAGCTGCGCAGCGCCATACGTGCGCTCGGAAACGTGAATGTTGACGCGATAGAAGAGTATGCGAGCGTTCGTGAGAGATATGATTTTCTGTCAAATCAGACAAACGACCTGTCGCAGGCAAAGGAAAGCCTTGAAAAGCTCATAGAGTCGATACAGGGCAAGATGAAAACACAGTTTAAAGAGCAGTTTGAGATAATAAACGAAAAGTTTACATCAACATTTTCCGAGCTGTTCGGAGGAGGCAGAGCGTCGCTGCGTCTGACGGACCCTGAGGACATACTCGGCAGCGGTGTTGAAATTGATGCACAGCCGCCGGGCAAAAAACTGCAAAACCTTTCTTTGCTGTCGGGCGGTGAGATGGCATTTACGGCGATTGCGCTTCTGTTTGCAATATTGAAGGTACGCCCGACGCCGTTCTGTGTACTTGATGAGATTGAGGCGGCGCTTGATGAGTCAAATGTATACAGGTTTGCCGATTATGTGCGGAAATACAGTAAAAAGACACAGTTTATACTCGTGACGCACAGGCGCGGCACGATGGAGGCGGCCGATTTGCTCTATGGTGTGACAATGCAGGAAAAGGGCGTATCAAAGCTTCTGACGCTGAAGCTTGATGAGGCTGCCGCCATGAGCAGTTAGGCGGATTTTTGCGGCAGTATTTTTATGGGTACAATAACTTAAATTTGAAAGGAAGATTTAGTGTGGGATTTTTTGATAAACTGAAAAGCGGACTTGCAAAGACGCGCGACTCATTTTCGGAAAAAATGAACAGTGTGTTTTCAGCATTTGTGAAGGTGGACGAAGAGCTTTTCGAGGAACTTGAGGAGGCACTCATAACCGCCGATATCGGTGCGGAAACATCGATGTATATAATAGACAGGCTGCGCGACGAGGTGAAGCGCGCGCGCATTGAGGACGCGGAGGCTGTAAAAGAAAAGCTGCGCGAAATAATATCGGAAATCATGAGCGAAAAAAGCGACGTACTGTCGCTGGACGGAAAGCCTGCTGTTATACTTGTTATAGGCGTGAACGGTGTCGGAAAAACAACATCGATAGGAAAGCTTGCCGCACGCTTTAAGGCTGATGGCAAAAAGGTTATGCTTGCGGCTGCGGATACATTCCGTGCGGCTGCGATTGACCAGCTGCAGATATGGGCTGACAGGAGCGGCTGTGAGATTATTAAGCGTGATGAAGGGTCTGACCCGAGTTCTGTCGTTTATGACGCTCTTGCGGCTGCAAAATCACGCGGGGTTGATGTGCTGATATGCGACACTGCAGGCAGACTTCACAACAAGAAAAATCTTATGGACGAGCTTGGAAAAATAAACAGGATTATAGAACGTGAGGCTGCGGACAGTTCACGCCATGTGTTTTTGGTGCTTGATGCGTCTACGGGACAGAATGCGATAAGTCAGGCAAAGCTGTTCGGCGAGGCGGCGGATATCGACGGAATTGTGCTTACAAAGCTTGACGGAACGGCTAAGGGCGGCGTTGTAATAGGAATATGCCGCGAGCAGAACATTCCCGTGCGCTATGTGGGAGTCGGGGAAGGTATCGACGATATGCAGCCGTTTGATGCGGCAGATTTTGCGAAGGCACTGTTCTGACGGATTTCGGCTGACGGGTATTTGGTGATTATATTCTGCGTTTTGCGGCGCGGTGTGAAGGGCGGCGGTATAAATGGCATTTGAGGCAAGGGATTTCAAAAGGGCAAAGACTGTGGGAACTAAGACGGCGGAAGCAAAGAAAAAAAGAGGCGTAAAGGCGCTGATATGGCTGCTTGCGTCTGTCTGCGTTTTGCTTTTGGCTCTCTTTGCGGCGTCGGTGCTTATCGACTACATTCAAATCAGAGAAATAGGGGCTGAATATGTGGGGACATTTTTTACCAACATAAAGGTTCGTCTTACGGCGCAGGCTGTCGGTTTTCTGATTGTTTTTGCTGTATTTACCGTCAATAACCTTGTTATGAGGCGCATACTGATTAAAGAAAACGGCGATTTGGCGCTTGTATCAAAAATAGCGCCGCTCATACTTGTAACATTTATAATTTCATTTATCGCCGGACATTTTATAAGCGACAGTGTATACAGCAGCTTTCTCACCTTTGCAAATTCGACCGCATTCAACAGAACCGACCCGGTGTTCGGTCAGGACATAGGATATTATCTGTTCATACGTCCGTTTATGGTTTCGCTGATGGACAGCATACGGGCAGTTCTTATTGTGCAGACGATTTATACCGCGGTTGTGTATATATTTCTTAATCTCAGAAACGGAATTGACAGATTTGGCGATATATTTAAAAACAAGAGTATAGTTATCCATAATATTGTGAATGTCCTTTTGGTTTTTGTGAGCATTGCAATGACATTTAAGTACAATGCCGAAGAGGTGCTGTACGGGAACTTCGGCTCTCTTACGGGAGCAGGATATACGGACATATATGTGTGGGTAAATTATTATAATTTCGCGCCGTATCTGCTTTTGGCGGTGGTTGCTGCAACGGTGGTGTTTTTGCTGCGCGGGAAGCTCCGTGCCGGAATAATAAGCGTGCTTGTATATCCGGCGGCATGGCTTCTGACGGGCGTGATTGCGCTTTGCGTTCAGACGCTTGTCGTTGCGCCGAACGGTGTTGCGGCTGAGGCGCCGAATATTGAAAATAACATATATATGACGCGCGAGGCATATGGGCTTGATAAAATTATTGAGCTGGATTTTCCTGTTGAAAACACGCTTGACAAACAGGATATTACAAAAAATGAGGAGACAATAAACAACATACGCATAATCGATTACAATGCAAATGTGACGGCGATGAATAAGCTTCAGGGCATTAAGCCGTACTATACCTTCAGAAGTGCGGACATAGTATCGTATGACATCGACGGAAAACCTGCTGCGGTTGCAATCGGTGCAAGAGAAATTGATACTGAGAAGCTTGCGGCGGAAACGAATGACGCATATCTTAACAAGACCTACAAGTACACGCACGGCTACGGCGTGGCGGTAAATCCGATGAACAAAGCTACAAATGAGGGGCAGCCCGAGTTTATCGTGCGCGATATCCCGACGGTTTCCGACAGCGGTGTTGTTGAAGTTACACAGCCGAGAATATACTATGGCGAGAATACGGAAAATCATGTTATAGTTAATACAAAGCTTAAGGAAATTGATTATTCCGAGGGACAGAGCAATGTTGAATTTTCCTATGACGGAAACGGCGGCATAAAGCTTGACTGGCTCAACAGAATACTTTTTTCGTTTATGAAGGGCGATTATAAAATGCTCTTCTCAAATCAGATTACATCGGAAAGCAAAATACTTGCAAACAGGAATATCATTGAGCGTGTGGAAAAGGTTGCGCCGTTCTTTGAATATGACGAAAATCCGTACATGATTATTGACGACAGCGGCAGACTGAAATGGATAATTGACGCATATGCGGTATCGGAGTATTATCCGTATGCGCAGAAATACGAAAAAAACAACTATATCAGAAACAGCGCCAAGGCGGTTGTTGACGCATATGACGGAAGTGTCACGTTTTATGTGACGGACGAAAGCGACCCGATTGTGATGACTTACAGAAAAATCTATCCCGAAATGTTCTCAAAGACTGCTATGCCCGATGATATAAGGCGCCATGTGCGCTATCCCGAGAGACTGTTTAAAATTCAGGCGGAGATGTATAAGCAGTATCACATTACGGACGCGCATGTGTTTTACAACAAGAGCGATGTCTGGGATATTGCAAAGGAAAAATATGCGAAAAATGACAGCCAGCATATTGAGCCGTATTATAATATGATGAAAATTACGGGGTTTGATGATAAGGGCGAAAGCTTGCTTCTCACGATGCCGTTCACAATCCAGAATAAGGATTATATAAGCAGCTGGCTTGCGGCAGGCTCTGACGATAAATATTACGGCAAACTGGTTTTATACAGATTTACCAATGCGGAGAAAAATTCCTACGGAACCATGCAGATGGAGAACCGGATTGACAATGACCCGACAATATCGAGTCAGATGACGCTGTGGGGACAGGGCGGTTCGTCTGTTGTGCGCGGAAACATGATAGTTGTGCCGGTGAAGGATTCGCTTCTGTATGTGGAGCCTGTTTATATAACGACGCAGAATACCGCGTCATTCCCTGAGCTGAAGCGTGTTATTGTGGCGTATAAAGAAAATATTGTTATGGAGCCAACGCTGAAAGAGTGCTTTGACAGATTGTTTGCGCAGTCGGATAAGACGGAAATTCCGCAGATAAAGCCGCCGGATAACAGCGCTGTGCCGCCGCAGGAAACGACAGGCGGCGAAAGCGGTATCGGCGGTGAGGCTGAAACGATACTCCGAAATCTTGTAAGCCTGTATGACAGGTATAAGAGCTATAACGCCGAAAGCGATTATGAGAATGCGGGCAGGGTTATGCGCGATATTGACATATATCTTGAACGTGCCGGCAATTTGTTCGGAAATGGGGCTGAGGACGGCAGCAATGACGGCAATAATGAAAAAGATGCGGTGCAGGACGCTCAGAACGGCGAAAATACGGCACAGTAAATCAATAAATTTCTATGTGAATATTGCATAAAAATAAACTGAAAAACTCTAAAAATTTCTACGAAAAAAATTACAAAAAAACATCAAAAAAGCTTGCAAAAAGTGCGTATATAAGGTAAAATATTAAATGTTGTGACATGGCATACGATGAAACGGGAGGTTGCGGACAGTAAAATGTCCGGTTTTTCCGCGGAGAATGTCCGATTCCTGAAACCGGGCGACAAGTCACGCTGCACTTATGCATATTTTGTATAGTTTTTGCAGCTTGCTCTATCTTGACAGAGGCAGGGTGCGCAGGATTGCGCTGTGCCTGTGTGCAAAGGTATATGACCCGGGTGTGCCCAGGATTGGGATATCCGGGTTTTATTAAGGAAGCGGCGGAAACACCCGGAAGGGTGTAAACATGCAAAGGTGCGTGCTGTCGTATGTGTAACAACCCAGAGAAGAAAAAAATAAGGAGGTAAAACTATGGCAGCAACTCAGAAAATCAGAATCAGACTTAAAGGCTATGACCACGTTTTGGTTGACCAGTCGGCAGAGAAAATCGTGGAAACAGCCAAGAGAACGGGCGCAAAGGTGTCGGGACCGATTCCGCTCCCCACAAAGAAAGAGATTGTTACAATCCTTCGTGCCGTTCATAAGTACAAGGATTCGAGAGAGCAGTTTGAGATGCGTACGCACAAAAGACTTATCGATGTGCTTATGCCCACTCAAAAAACAATAGAAGCTCTGACAAAGCTCGATTTGCCGGCAGGCGTTGATATCGAGATTAAGCTGTAATAAATACAGCGGATTGTATCGGCAAAAGCCGATGCGGGTCAAGTTTGCCGCAGTGCGGTAAACCAATAACCTATAAGGAGGAGAAAGGAAATGAAAAAAGCAATTTTGGGAACAAAACTCGGCATGTCGCAGATTTTCATGGAAGACGGTAAGCTGATTCCCGTAACTGTTGTTCATGCTGAGCCCAATGTGGTTGTTCAGAAGAAAACAGTTGACACAGACGGCTATGACGCAGTTCAGGTCGGCTATCTTAACAAAAGAGAAAAGCTTGCAAACAAGCCCGAAAAGGGACATTTTGCAAAGGCTAACGTTCCGGTAAAGCGTTATCTCAGAGAGTTCAGACTCGACAACGCTGCGGAGCTTAATGTCGGTGATGAGCTGGCAATTTCTTTGTTTGAAGTGGGAGATAAGATTGATGTAAGCGGTATATCCAAAGGTAAGGGGTTTGCCGGATCAATCAAAAGACACGGTCAGCACATAGGCCCCAAGAGCCACGGTTCGGGTTACCACAGAGGCTCGGGTTCAATGGGTGCATGCTCAGACCCTTCAAAGGTTAGAAAGGGCAAAAAGCTGCCGGGACACATGGGTGTTGAAAAGGTTACAATTCAAAATCTTGATATAGTAAAGATTGACGCTGAAAACAACCTCATCTGCATAAAGGGCGGCATCCCCGGTGCAAAGGGAAGCCTTGTAGCGCTCAAAGATGCGGTTAAGGCGTAAGTGATTTTTACCGGAAAGGAGGATAAACAGTAATGGCTACATTGGATTTATATAATATGAGCGGCGAGAAAACAGGCACAATCGAAGTAAAAGATGAAATCTTCGGCGTTGAAGTTAACAAAAACGTACTTCACGATGTTGTTACAAACTATCTTGCCAATCAGAGACAGGGCACACAGAGCGCTCTTACACGTACAGAAGTACGCGGCGGCGGAATAAAGCCCTGGAGACAGAAGGGTACAGGCCGTGCAAGACAGGGCAGCATCCGCGCTCCTCAGTGGACGGGCGGCGGCGTTGTTTTTGCTCCGAAGCCGAGAGATTATTCGTACAGACTTAACAAGAAGGTTAAGGCTCTTGCGTTTAAGATGGCTCTTTCGTCAAAGGCTGCAAGTGAGGACATTATCGTAGTTGACGGTCTGAAGTTTGATGAAATCAAAACGGCTGTGGCTGCAAAGCTTCTGAGTGCACTCGGCGTAAACGAGAAGGCGCTTGTTGTATCGGCTGCAAACGATGTAAACATGTACAGATCGGTAAGAAACATTGAAGGCGTTGAGGCGAGCAATGTTGATACGCTGAATGTATATGAGATACTCAGCCATAAGAAATTTATCATAGCAAAAGATGCTGTGGAGAAAATTGAGGAGGTGTGCGCACAATGACATTCGCTCATGATATTATAATCCGTCCCGTTATTTCGGAACATTCGATGGAACAGATGGAGAACAGAACGTACACCTTTGAAGTAAAAATCGATGCGAACAAAATCCAGATTGCAAAGGCAATCGAAGAGATTTTCGGAGTAAAGGTTGAAAAGGTAAACACAATCCGCATGCAGGGCAAGATGAAGAGAATGGGCGCTCATCAGGGCAGACGCGCTTCATATAAGAAGGCTATGATTAAGCTTACTGAGGACAGCAAGACAATCGAGTTCTTCGAGGGCATGGCTCAGTAAAACGGACAGAGAAACAGAACGAAAATATTAATATAGGTAAGGAGTGAAAATTAGGATGGCGATTAAAAAGTACAATCCTACTTCTCCTGCAAGAAGGTTTATGACGGTTTCAGCTTTTGAAGAAATCACAAAAACCACTCCTGAGCGTTCATTGCTTGAGCCGCTCAAGAAAAATGCGGGCAGAAACTCATATGGCAGAATTACCGTTCGTCATCGCGGCGGCGGAAATCGCAGAAAATACAGAATAATCGACTTTAAGAGAAATAAAGACGGTATTGCGGCAAACGTTATCGCAATCGAGTACGATCCTAACAGAAGCGCCAACATTGCTCTTCTTGAGTATGAGGACGGCGAAAAGAGATATATCATCGCACCTTATGGCATAAAAGTCGGCGACAAGCTCATGAGCGGAAAAGACGCTGACATAAAGCCCGGCAACACACTTTGTGTTGAGGATATTCCGGTTGGTACACTTATCCACAACATCGAGCTTTCACCCGGACGCGGCGGTCAGCTGGTTCGCGGCGCAGGCACAAGTGCACAGCTGATGGCTAAGGACGGAGGATATGCACAGGTTCGTCTGCCGTCGGGCGAGGTTCGCATGATAAGATTTGATTGCAGAGCTACAATCGGACAGGTTGGTAACCTGGACTATGAAAACGTTAAAATCGGTAAAGCAGGCAGAAAACGTCACATGGGTTGGAGACCTACTGTTCGCGGTAGCGTAATGAACCCCTGCGATCACCCGCACGGCGGTGGTGAAGGTAAGTCGCCTATAGGCAGACCGTCGCCCGTAACTCCGTGGGGTAAGCCGGCGCTTGGTTTGAAGACACGTTCAAAGAAGAACAAGTCAAACAAGTTCATTGTTAAGAGAAGAAACCAGAAGTAATACAGACCTTGTAATATGTTCGCCGTCATGTGGCGGCGGGCGCTCGGTTTGGAGCAAGGTGCGGACAATGTGCTGCGTTATGCGGCATTGTTCGTAAAGCGAAAATTATATTTGCCGGAAGGAGGAAGCAAATATGGGCAGATCAGTAAAAAAGGGACCGTACGTGGAAGAAAGACTCATGAAGAGAATTGTTGCCATGAACGAGGCTAATACAAAAAGTGTTGTAAAGACATGGTCAAGAGCATCGACAATATTCCCCGAGATGGTTGGACACACAATAGCCGTACATGACGGAAGAAAGCACGTGCCGGTGTTCATCAGCGAGGATATGGTTGGCAGTAAGCTTGGCGAATTTGCTCCGACAAGGACATTTAAGGGACATGCAGGAGCGAAGTCATCGAAATAAAACGATGTTTGTCGGTTGACGATTTGTTAGTTAATGAAAGGAGGATACCGAAGTGGAAGCAAAAGCAGTGTTAAACTATGCGCGCATATCTAACCGTAAGGTTGGCATTGTGCTTGATTTAATAAGAAACAAGCCTGTTGATGAAGCGAAAGCAATTCTCAGACATACACCGAAGGCAGCTTCGATATTGGTTGAGAAGCTTTTGGCATCGGCTGTGGCTAACGCTGAAAACAACTTCAACATGGATGTAAGCAAATTATATGTATCCGAAACGTTTGCAAATCAGGGTCCTACACTCAAGAGAGTAAGACCGAGAGCGCAGGGAAGAGCGTTTCGTATCAGAAAGAGAACAAGTCATATCACTGTAGTAGTGAAAGAAAAGGAATAAGAGAGGAGGTTTCTCATGGGACAGAAAGTTAATCCGCATGGACTCAGAGTTGGTATAATCAAAGATTGGGACTCAAAGTGGTTCGCAAGTGACAGCACATTCGGCGATACACTCGTTGAGGACTATAAAATAAGAAAGTTTTTGAAAAAGGCATTGTATGAAGCAGGCGTTTCTAAGTTTGAGATTGAGAGAAAGAGCACAAAGCTTCTCGTTAACATCTATGCTGCAAAGCCGGGTATAATCATCGGACGCGGCGGCGAAGAAATCGCAAAGCTTAAGACAAAGCTTGCAAAGCTTGTAAACAAAGCTGAAAACGATGTAAACATCAACATTGTTGAAATTAAGGTTCCCGATATGTGCGCACAGCTCGTAGCAGAGAATATTGCCGCACAGCTCGAGAGAAGAATTTCCTTCAGACGTGCAATGAAGCAGTGCATGGGCCGCTCGATGAAAATGGGCGCAAAGGGCATAAAGACTTCTGTTTCAGGTCGTTTGGGCGGCGCTGAAATAGCAAGAACAGAGCACTACCATGAAGGCACAATCCCGCTTCAGACCTTGAGAGCTGATATCGACTACGGATTTGCCGAGGCAAATACGACATACGGTAAAATCGGCGTAAAGGTATGGATATATAAGGGCGAAATTCTTCCGGAAAGCAAGGCTTCAAAGAAAGCGGAAGGAGGAAAATAATAATGTTATTACCTAAGAGAGTTAAATATAGAAAAGTAATGCGCGGCAGAATGAAAGGCAAGGCAACACGCGGCAACGTGGTTACTTACGGAGATTTTGGTTTGCAGGCGCTTGAGCCGGCATGGATCACTTCAAATCAGATTGAGGCTGCCCGTGTAGCTATGACAAGATATATCAAGAGAGGCGGTCAGGTTTGGATTAAGATATTCCCTGATAAGCCTGTAACGGAAAAACCTGCTGAAACTCGTATGGGTAGCGGTAAAGGTTCACCCGAGTATTGGGTAGCCGTTGTAAAACCGGGCAGAGTTATGTTTGAAATCGGAGGCGTGCCGGAGGAGACAGCGCGTGAGGCTATGCGTCTTGCAATGCACAAGCTGCCTATAAAGTGTAAATTTGTGGCACGTGAGGATAAGGAGGCGTCTGCAGATGAAAGTTAATGAAATCAGAGATTTAACCACCGAAGAATTGGATGTTAAATTAAGCGAGCTTAAAGCAGAGCTTTTCAACTTGAGATTTCAGAATGCTACAAACCAGCTCGACAATCCGATTAAAATTGCAGATGTAAAGAAGAACATTGCAAGAGTAAAAACGGTAATCCGCGAACGCGAATTAGCCTGATGGATATGGTTTGTGTGTTTATGAAAGGAGGAAAAAGCTGTGGCTGAAGAAAGAAATCTGAGAAAAACAAGAATCGGCAAGGTTGTCAGCAACAAGATGGACAAGACGATAACCGTAGCGATTGAATATAACGTAAAACATCCTCTTTACGGCAAAATCGTAAAGAAAACGTACAAATTGAAGGCGCATGATGAGAATAACACATGCGGCATCGGCGATAGAGTTAAAGTAATGGAAACAAGACCGCTTTCCAAGCAGAAGCGTTGGAGATTGGTTGAAATCGTTGAGAAGGCTCAGTAATAAATCGGACTGAGGAAGGAGGAGATTTTCGTGATCCAACCACAAACAAGAATGAAGGTTGCTGATAACACTGGCGCAAAGGAAATTATGTGTATCCGTGTTATGGGCGGTTCAAAGAGAAAGTTTGCAAATATAGGCGACGTGGTTGTTGCCAGCGTTAAGAAAGCAACGCCCGGCGGTGTTGTAAAAAAGGGTGATGTAGTTAAGGCTGTTATAGTACGTTCGGTTAAGGGCGTAAGAAGAAACGACGGTACACACATTCGTTTCGATGAGAACGCAGCTGTTATAATCAGAGATGATAAGAACCCCAGAGGTACACGTATCTTCGGGCCTGTTGCAAGAGAGCTCAGAGATAAAGAGTACATGAAGATTTTATCATTGGCACCCGAAGTATTATAAGGAGGTGGCGAGAGGATGAATAACAAACTTCATATAAAGTCAGGCGATACCGTAATGGTACTGTCGGGCAAGGATAAAGGCAAGAAGGGCAAGGTTTTGAGCGTAAATCCCGCTGACCGCAAGGTAATAGTTGAGGGCGTATCGGTAGCGTCAAAACACACAAAGCCGAGAAGAGCCGGCGAGCAGGGCGGTATCCTGAAGAAGGAAACACCGATATATGCGTCAAAGGTAATGCTCGTATGCAGCAAATGCGGCGCTGCCTCAAGAACGGGCCGCAAAATCTTAGAGGACGGAACAAAGGTAAGATATTGCAAGAAGTGCAATGAAACTTTGGACGACTAATCTATTGTAAAAGGAGGTTAGAAAATGGCAAGGCTTAAAGAGTTATACAAAAACCAGGTAGCTCCTGCACTTATGCAGAAGTTTGGATATAAAAGTGTAATGCAGATACCGAAGCTCGATAAAATAGTTATCAACATCGGTATGGGCGATGCACGTGACAACCCGAAGGCGATTGAAAGCGCAGCAAACGATTTGGCGCTCATTACAGGTCAGCAGCCTATCGTTACAAAGGCAAGAAAGTCAGTCGCAAACTTTAAGTTAAGAGAAGGAATGAATATCGGCTGCAAGGTAACGCTTCGCAGTGACAAGATGTATGAATTTCTTGACAGATTTTTCAATGTTGCACTGCCGAGAGTTCGTGACTTCCGCGGAATAAGCGCAAACTCGTTTGACGGACGCGGAAACTACGCGGTAGGCATAAAGGAGCAGTTGATATTCCCTGAAATCGAATATGATAAGATTGATAAAATCAGAGGAATGGATATCATAATCGTTACCACCGCACAGACAGACGAAGAGGCTCGCGAGTTGTTGACACTTATGGGTGCTCCGTTCGCGTCGGTTAATTAAGGAGGTAAACAGGAATGGCTAGAAAATCAATGGTTTTGAAACAGCAGAAGGCTCCCAAATACAGCACACAGGCTTACAACAGATGTAAAATTTGCGGCAGACCTCATGCTTATTTGAGAAAGTACGGTATATGCCGTATCTGTTTCAGAGAACTGGCTTACAAGGGTGAAATCCCGGGTGTTAAGAAAGCAAGCTGGTAAACCGAAACAGAATAACGGAAAAGTAACCGTGAAACCGGTAAAAAAACAATTGCTGCGGCAGAATTGCATAAGCTGCCGAAGCATCCAAGTTTTTGGAAGGAGGTAAAAAAATGCAAATCACAGATCCTATTGCAGACTTGCTTACACGTATAAGAAATGCAAGCTCGGCTAAACACGAAACAGTTGACATCCCCGCTTCCAATATGAAAAAGGCGATTGCAAAGATTTTGTTGGATGAAGGATATATAAAGAATTTTCAGATTATCGAGGATTCAAAGCAGGGCATTATCAGAGTAACCTTGAAGTATGGTGAGAACAAGTCGAAGGTTATCGCAGGTATCAAAAGAGTATCGCGTCCCGGTCTGCGTATATATGCAGGTGCGGACGAACTCCCGAAGGTACTTCGCGGACTCGGCATTGCAATCATTTCAACATCAAAAGGCATCATGACTGATAAAGAGGCTCGTGCACAGCACATCGGCGGCGAAGTACTGGCATTCATTTGGTAGTAAAATCGCTTATGAGTATTAATTAGGAGGTGTAACACAAAATGTCCAGAATTGGTAACAGTCCGATAGCGATACCCGCAGGTGTGGATATCAAAATTGAGGCTGAGAACGCAGTGACGGTTAAGGGACCTAAGGGCACACTGACAAAGGCGCTGCATAAAGATATGATAATTGAGAAACAGGCAGATACAATAATCGTAAAAAGACCTTCTGAGGACAAGGCGCACAAATCCCTGCACGGACTTACGAGAACCCTGCTTAACAACATGGTAATCGGTGTTACGGAAGGATTTACAAAAGCGCTTGAAATCAACGGCGTTGGTTACAGAGCAGCAAAGCAGGGCAACAAGCTCGTGCTCACGCTCGGTTATTCACATCCTGTTGAGATGGAACCGCCGGCAGGCATTACGATTGATGTTCCGGCTCCGAACCAGATTATAATCGGCGGAACTGACAAGCAGATTGTCGGTCAGTACGCAGCACAGGTTCGTGAGAAACGTCCGCCTGAGCCGTATAAGGGCAAGGGTATTAAGTACGCAAGCGAAACCATCAAGCGTAAAGAGGGTAAAGCAGGCGGCAAGAAATAAGAAAGGAGTGGATTTTAAATGGTAAACAAAAAGTCAAGCAATAAAGCAAGATTAAAGCGCCATATGCGTATCAGATCAAAGATAAGCGGCACAGCGCAGAGACCCCGTCTTTCGGTATTCCGCAGCCTGAAAAACATATACGCGCAGCTTATAGATGACGAAAACGGTGTAACGATAGTATCCGCTTCGAGCCTTAAAGACAGCACATACGGCGGCAATGTTGACGCGGCAAGAGAAATCGGAAAAAGACTTGCCGAGCAGGCCCTTGAAAAGGGAATTAAAACTGTTGTGTTTGACAGAAGCGGCTATATCTATCACGGAAGAGTTGCTGCTCTTGCCGAAGGTGCAAGAGAAGGCGGATTAGAGTTTTAATAAGAAGGAGGGATACCATGCAGGAAAGAATAGATGCAGCTACACTTGATATTAAAGAGAAAGTTGTTAATATAAGCCGTGTTGCAAAGGTTGTAAAGGGCGGCAGAACGTTCCGTTTCAGCGCACTTGTTGTAGTCGGCGATGAGAACGGTCACGTTGGTTACGGCACAGGCAAATCGGCCGAAATTCCGGATGCCATCAGAAAGGGCATTGAGGATGCTAAGAAGAACATGATTACTGTTCCTATGGTTGACGGAACAATTCCGCACGAGGTAATGGGCGTATACGGTGCCGGCAAGGTGCTTATAAAGCCTGCTGCAGAAGGTACAGGCGTTATCGCCGGCGGCCCTGCCAGAGCTGTGCTTGAGCTCGTAGGAATAAGAGATATAAGAACAAAATCTCTCCGTTCCAACAACCCCAGAAACGTGGTAAGAGCCACAATCGAAGGTCTTGCTTCGCTTTCATCTGCCGAGGAAGTGGCAAAGAAACGCGGCAAGAGCGTTGAAGAATTGTTGGGTTAAGGAGGATGAATTAAATGGCATCAAAAACACTTAAAATTACGCTTGTGAAGAGCACAATCGGCCGCAAAGACGACCAGATTGCAACGGTGAAGGCTCTCGGTCTTCATAAAATCCGCAGCGTAGTTGAGCATAAGGATACTCCTCAGATCAGAGGTATGATTAATAAGGTTTCTCACTTGGTTGAAGTAGTGGAAGCTTAAATCGAAGATAAAACAAAAGGAGGTGCAGCAAAATGAGACTTGATGAATTGCAACCTGCACAGGGTTCAAAGTTCACGGCAAAAAGAAAAGGCCGCGGTCCCGGAACGGGAAACGGTAAAACCGCAGGTAAGGGCCACAAAGGTCAGAATGCCCGCAGCGGCGGCGGTGTAAGACCCGGATTTGAAGGCGGTCAGATGCCTATATACAGACGTCTGCCGAAGAGAGGTTTTACAAACATTTTTGCAAAAGAATATGTTACAGTTAACGTTGAAGTATTGGATAAATTTGAAAAAGGTACTGAAGTTACAGCGGAGCTTTTGAAGGAAGCGGGAGTTATCAGCAAGGTAAAGGACGGAATAAAAATTCTCGGCAGAGGTGAAATAACAAAGCCTTTGACAGTGAAAGCGGCCAAATTTACCGAATCGGCTGCCGAAAAGATTAAAGCGGCAGGCGGAAAGGCTGAGGTGATTTAATTGATTAAGACACTGAGAAATGCCTGGTCAATACCTGATTTAAGAAGAAAAATGCTTTTTACAATTATGATGCTCGTAATATACAGACTTGGCAGCGTTATTCCGGTGCCGGGTCTGAGTGCAGATGCGATGGCAGCCTTCATGTCGCAGGACGGCGGCATGGGACTGTTCTCACTGCTTGATACATTTACGGGCGGTGCATTCTCAAATGCAACCATATTTGCAATGGGTATTACGCCGTACATCAACTCGTCAATTATCATTCAGCTTTTGACGGTTGCAATTCCTGCACTCGAAAGAATGCAGAAAGAGGGCGAAGAGGGAAGAAAGAAAATCAACAGCATTACGAGATACGGAACAGTAGTTCTTGCGCTCATTCAAGCTGTCGGACTTTATTTCACTCTGAAGGCATACGGTGTAGTTGATAATCCCGGATTTATGTCATTTGCTGTAATAGCGCTTACATTTACGGCAGGTACGGCATTTATCATGTGGGTTGGTGAGGAAATTACAGACAAAGGTATAGGCAACGGTATTTCGCTTATCATCTTTGCAGGTATTGTGTCAAGACTGCCGCAGGCTATAATGACACTTTACAATGAGTTCCTCGGCGCAAATATGTCGCTTATGAATGTAGTATGGCTCATATTAATC
>CAKSHB010000007.1 GCA_934456295.1 uncultured Clostridia bacterium
ACTGCTATCTGTGCGCCGTCCTTTATTTCATCAAGTGATGCGGTTTTTCCGGCATAAATTCCGAGCGGCTCATAGTGGATTGCTCCTGCCGACACTAGGTTTGTTCCTTTTTCTGCGTTAAAATCATCAAGGTACGGTTTATGCTGGAAATAGTTAGCCTCAAGCTCGCCGCTCTCAAGCGCCGTATTCGGCATTACATAATCGTCAAACTCTTTAATTGTAACCGTGTAGCCCTCTTCCTTCATTATTTCTGCCGCTACACGCAAAATCTCCGCATGGGGCGTTGTTGAAGCGCCTATAACAATCGACTTATCTGAGCCCTTGTCTGAGCTTGCACTGCCGCCGCATGAGCAAAGCACGCCCGTTATAAGCACTGCGCTTAAAATCACTGTTAAAATCTTTTTCATTCTTATCTCCTCCTTAAAACTTTAAGACGCGGCATACACCATATGTACAACCGACATCATATTGTACTTTATAATATCACCTTTTTTGCACATTGGCAATACTTTTATTAAATAAAAACAGCTTTTATTAAAATAAAACCGCACATGCACCGATAAATATGTTATAATTATAATAACTCAAAACACGCAAAGGAGACGCTCCCATGCTTCATATATGGAAACATTTTTATACTATCACAAAACACCGTCACATGGTAATACTCCACTGCGCAAAGGCAGGAATTTTTCTCCAGGGGCTGCGCCATGATTTATCAAAATATTTGCCGACCGAATTTATGGCGGGCGCACGCTACTATCAGGGCAGCCGCAGTCCGAACGAAGGCGAGAGAGAAGCAAACGGCTATTCCAAAGCATGGATGCACCATAAAGGACGTAACCGGCACCATTTTGAGTACTGGACCGACTACAGACCCGAAACAAGAGTTGTGGGTCCCGTTCATATGCCATACCGCTATGTTGTCGAAATGTTTTGTGACCGTGTTGCCGCAAGCAAAACATATCAGGGGAAAGCATATAATGACTCTCACCCTTTGGAATATTTTCTCCGTGCAAAAGGCAAACGCACAATTCACCCCGACACCTCCGATGAAATCGAATATCTGCTGCGTATGCTCGAAGAACACGGTGAGGACGCTGTTTTCAAACATCTGAAAAGCACAAAAAAGCAATGGCTTCACAAATTATAAAATTTTGACTTTATTATCAATTTCCGATATAAAAACGGACATATATAATATGCCCGTTTTTTTCATATTTGCTTATCCGTTTTGTTATCCGTTTCTCTTATCGCCTATTTTTGCAATCCGCATACCAAGTTCCTGGAATATCTGCACAATTACAACAAGTATTGCCACGGTAATAAGCATTACATCGTACTGATATCTGTAATAGCCATATTTCGTCGCTATGTCGCCAAGTCCGCCGCCGCCCACAAATCCGGCAAGAGCGGAATAGCTCAATATTGTCGTAATCGCTATAGCGCTGCCGACAACAAGAGAAGGCTTTGCCTCGGGGAGCATTACGCGCCATATTATCTGCGGTGTTGACGCCCCCATTGACTGTGCCGCCTCAATAACCCCGTGGTCAACCTCCTTTATGGAGGATTCAACCAGACGCGCTATAAACGGCGCCGATGCAATTACAAGCGGTACTATTGTAGCCGTTGAGCCGATTGTAGTTCCGACAACCATGCGCGTAAACGGCAGAACCGCAACAAGAAGTATCAAAAACGGTATCGAGCGGAATACATTTACAACTATCCCGAGAAAGGTATTCAGCGCCGGTATAGGATAAATGCCGTTCTTATCTGTTACAACAAGCAGTATTCCGAGCGGCAAACCTATAACATACGCCAAAGCTGTTGACACAAGCGTCATATACAGCGTATCAACAATTCCCTGCCCGAGTATTGCCCACATGTCAGGTGCCAGTATATTAAACATAATTGTCAACCTCCTCAACGACAAGTCCGTGTCCGGCAAGATAATTTTTAATCTTATTTGCGCCCGTTTCATTTTCGGGAAGCTGGAGCACAAGCTGTCCGCGCGCACTTCCGTCTATGTCCTTCAAATCCGCAAACATGATATTCACAGGCTCTTTACATTCCATTATCATATTTGACACAACAGGCTCAAACGATGAACGTCCGTCGAACGTAATCCGTATGCAGCGTTTGCCCGCAAAATGCTCAACCGCTTTTGAATCGTGAAATACCAGTCTTTTTGCCGCAGCGGATTTCGGTGATGCAAATATGTCCTCTATTTTGCCGATTTCTGCAATTTTGCTCTCATCAATTATCGCAACCCTGCTGCATATCTCCTCCACAACGCTCATTTCATGCGTTATAACAACAACCGTAATCCCCATGCGTCTGTTTATATCCTTCAGAAGCGCCAGTATCGATGTAGTCGTTGTCGGGTCAAGCGCACTTGTCGCCTCATCACACAAAAGCACCTTCGGATTTGTTGAAAGCGCACGCGCAATCGCCACACGCTGTTTCTGTCCGCCCGAAAGCTGTGCCGGATATGAGTTTGCGCGGTCGCTGAGTCCGACTATTTCCAAAAGCTCCTTTGCATGTTTCCCTGCCGTTTCCTTATCAACACCCGAAATCAGCATAGGAAAACATATATTTTCATACGCAGTTCTCTGCATAAGCAGGTTAAACTGCTGAAAAATCATTCCCATCGAACGCCTTGTTTCGCGCATCTTCTTCGCCTTAAGCGTCATCATATCATTTCCGTCAAATATTACTGTACCGCTCGTCGGCTTCTCGAGAAAATTTATACAGCGCACAAGCGTACTCTTTCCGGCGCCGCTCATTCCTATAATTCCGAAGATTTCACCCTTGTATATGTCAAAGGTAATATCTTTCAGAGCTGTCACTGTGCCGTTTTTCGTTTCAAAAGCCTTCCCGAGTCCGCGAAAGCTTATTATCGGCTTTTGTTCCCCCATATTTTATTTCCGCCTTTCTTTCTGCCTGTTTCTATATATTTTTTCATACCGTTTTTCTGTTTATATGGCTGTTTTTTATATATCTATTCTATCGTCGCTCCGCCGACAACATAATCGCCGCTGTAAAACACAACAGCCTGTCCGCTCGTGACCGCACGCTGCGGTTCATCAAAACAGCAAAGCACCCTTCCGCCCTCTAGAGGCGATATAACGGCTCCGACCGCATTTTGTTTATAGCGCGTTTTTGCCTGCACCTTCATAGGCTCTGTCAGCGACTCAATCATAATCCAGTTTGCATCACATGCCGTAAGTTTGTCGCTGAAAAGCTCTTCATGTTTTCCGAGCGTCACAGTATTATCCGCCGCATTTTTTGCGACAACATAGCGCGGTTCTCCGAACGTAATGCCAAGTCCTTTGCGCTGCCCGATTGTATAGCGTATCACACCCTCATGCTCACCCAGAACATTCCCCCGGCAATCTGTAAATTTGCCTTTCTGCGCCTTTCTGCCGAGGCTTCTTTCGATAAATCCGGCATAATCCCCATCGGGCACAAAGCAAATATCCTGACTGTCCGGCTTTCGCGCGTTTATAAGACCTCTTTGCTGTGCCATTTCGCGCACCTCGCTCTTTAAAAGAGCGCCGAGCGGAAACAATGTGTGCGCAAGCTCGTCCTGCGTCATCGCATACAGCACATATGTCTGGTCCTTTGATAAATCTACCGCTTTTTTCATAAGATAGCGGCCGCTTTTTTCATCAAATTCAATCTGCGCATAATGTCCCGTCGCAATATAATCATTTCCGAGAACTCTTGCACGTTCAAGCAGCTTTGAGAATTTTATATATCTGTTGCAGTCTATGCACGGATTTGGCGTAAGGCCTTTTATATAAGAATTAATAAACTTCGACATGACACATTTTTTAAATTCGTCACCGAAATTAAACACAAAATGCTCAAAGCCCATTTTGCGTGCTACCTGTCTTGCATCTTCAACATCGGAAAGCGAACAGCAGGTGCGTGTGGGCTTGTCTGTGTCATCAATATCATCGTTTGAAAACAGTTTGAGCGTTGCTCCGCATACATCAAAGCCCTGCTCTTTCAAAATCGCCGCGGCAACAGAACTGTCAACACCGCCGCTCATTGCAGCCATTACTTTTTTACTCATTTTTTATCTCCATGCCTGTCAGATATAATAGTACATATAAATTAATTATATTACATTTTTTTACGTTTGTAAAGTGCTGCCCGAGGTTTTGTTGCCAAAACAAAAGTTTCGGCGGCAAATTATGTGCTTTGCCGCCGATTTTTTCATAGAAACTAACTTATTTCATTTTTTAATTCATTTTTATTCTTTTTGACAGAATTACGCTCAAATACGCAGCTATCGCAATTTTTATTATGTCAAATGCGATAAACGGAACCACACCGCTCATAAGTGCAGCGCCAAAGCTTATATTCATGCCAATCGACAGCCATGCGGTACCGAGAATATAGCATACAGCCAAAGATGCAAGCATTGATACAAAATATGCAATAAACCCACGCTTTTTAAACGCTTTCAGAACAAGCCATATTGCCGCTGTCATAAACGGGTATGCCGCTATGTAACCGCCTGTCGGTCCTGCAATCACGCCGACACCGCCCATAAATTTGCCGAACACCGGCATGCCGCATATACCGAGCAGAATGTAAGCCAGCATTGACGACACGCTGTACCTCACATCAAGCAGTGCACCGCAGAGAAACACTGCCATAATCACCATCGAAAACTGCACCTGCGTCATCGGGAGCGGTATGACAAGCTGGGCGCATATTGCCGTAAGGGCAGTAAATATCGCTGCAAAAAGCATGTTTTTCGTATTGATTTTCTTGCTGTTTGAATTTACGTTTTTCACTTTAACCACTCCGTCCGCCGTATCGGGCACAATAAAATTTCCGGCAAATACTGCCGCATGCATTATTATACAGCGGATTGTGTTAATTGTCAACTATTTTTTATTATGAGGTTTACAATTTGTCTTTTCGGCTCTTATGCGTGCAAAAAAGTCGGATAGCATTTTGCTGCATTCCTCCTTCATAATTCCGCCCGTCACTGAAGCATTATGGTTAAACATGCCCGGCACAAACAAATCAACCACCGAACCTGCCGCACCCGCCTTCTTATCAAATGCTCCGAAATACACATTTTTTATACGGCTTTGTATGATTGCGCCCGAACACATTGCGCACGGTTCAAGCGTAACATATAAATCACAGTTTTCAAGCCGCCATGACTGATTTTTTTTATTTGCCTTTTCTATAGCAAGCATTTCGGCATGATATGCGGCGCATTTTTTTGTTTCACGCAGATTATGCGCACGGCTTATAATTTTCCCCTCGCGCACAATAACTGCGCCTATCGGGCATTCGCCCTTGCTTTCCGCTTTTTGTGCTTCTTTTATTGCCTCACGCATATATTTTATATCAAAAGCCATCTTCTGCCTCCGTTTTTCAACATTTCTACAACAATTTTAAAAAAATACTCGACATTTGTCAAGAAATATGCTAAATTTATATTGTAGTATTTTTTAATAAGGGGAGATTTATATGAAAAAATGTACCAATTGTAACAAAGAGTACGATGAGGGGACAGAATTTTGCCCGACATGCGGTCTAAGACTCGTATCCGGCGAAGCTGAACAGTCCGCACAGGCAGCGCCCCAATATACGCCGCCTGTGCAGCAGCCCGTACTGCCGGCGCAGAATTTTTATGCAGTTCCGCAAATGCAGCCTCAGGCGCAGGCGTCTGACCCTGTTACCGTCGGTGAATGGATGATTATGCTTGTAAACTTTATTCCCTGCGTAGGTTCGCTGATATTCTTTATAATCATGCTCATATGGGCATTTGGCAGCAATGTTAAGCCCAGTAAGCAGACATACGCTAAGGCAAGCCTTATAATCTGGCTTGTAAGCCTCGGTTTGGTTTTGTTCTTCTGGGTTATTCTCGGAGTTCTCGGCGCTTCATTTATAGATGTTATAGACGAAATTATGTACGAACTCAGCTGATTTTTTAGCCAAAAAATGTACTGACAAAAAGCTGTACTTCAACTATGATGTACAGCTTTTTTTAGTGTAAATATGTTTAAAACCCGAATATTTTCTTAACCTCATCATAGTCAAGCACACAATCGGCGCCGCACATGGTGTCCTCAAGCTGCATAGTATTTTTGCAGCCGACAATCGCCGCAGTATCAAACTCCGTATTTGATGTCAGCGCCGCCACTACCGCAGCGCTCAGCGATATGCCGTATCTGCCGCATATTTCCGCAAGCATAGCGCTTCGTTTTATGTTTTCCTCACAAAGATATCGCTGACGTGCTTTCGGCGACAATGCCGCCTCTCCTCCGGCACAATATTTATGAAAAAAGCCCTTTGCCTGTGATGCAAACGCAAAAACCGGCATTTTCGTTTTCTTATAATACCCATACTGCTCCGCGTCCATTTCCACAAGAGTCGGATCGTCCGCATAATCCGGAGCGCTTCTTGCAGCCGACCACTTAATCTGGCTCGCCGAAAACATACTTTTTCCGTTTTCTCCGGCATATTTATTCGCCTCACAAATGCGCTCAGTAGTCCAGTTTGACGTTCCGAAAGCATGCACTTTTCCCTTCTTCACAAGCCCGTCAAGAACGTCGATTATGCCGTCCGCATTCACATTCTTATCATCGCGGTGCAGCCACAGTATATCTATGCGCTCAATCCCAAGAGCGCTCAGACTTGCGTCTACATCTGCCTCTATTTCATTTTTTGACAAACGGTTTATCCCCATTGTTTCAAGGCGCGGATGGGCACATTTTGTTGAAATTATAACCTTTCCGCGCATATTCCTCGATTTGAGCCATTCTCCTATTACGCGCTCACTGTCACCGCTGCTGCCGCCGTTATGACAGCCGTATACACGCGCCGTATCAATTGTATTTCCGCCCAAACCGCAGAATTTATCCATGAGTGCAAACGCACATTCCCTATCGGTCAAAGTTCCGAAAGTATCTGTTCCGAGGACTATCGAAGATATATCCATATCGCTCACTTTTTTGTAAATCACAGTTTGCCATGACCTCCTTTATACCGAAAAGCGGGCAGTTATTTCTGCCCGCTAAATTCAGCTTCAAACAGTTTTAATTTTAAATTCCTTTTCCAAAACTTCATGTGCCGCATCGGCGCTGCCCTCACTAACCGCAAGCGAAATTTCGTTTTCGCTCGTAGTCAGAAGCCGTATTTCAATCTCATTTTCGGCAAGGCAGCTAAATACTCTCGCCGCCACGCCGGCCTCGTTTTTCATATCGCCGCAAAGCACAATCTTTGTATTTCCGCAGCACATATTTGTAACAACACACGGATAAATCATTCGTACTTTTTTCAGCGCTTCAAGCAAACGCTGCATATCCGCATGCACAGCGCTGAAGGACACACCCATGTCGTGCGAACATTCCGCCACGCTTGAAATCATGTCTACATTAACCTTCTCCTCCGCAAGCACACGAAACACGTTTACCAATGTATCCTGTTTATTCGGTAGTTTATCAATTGTAATAACAATAACATTATCCCTCATCGGAAGAATTTCAGCCGATATCACAATATCACCGCCCTATCCGTTTTAAAGGCTTGAAATAAGGTCATTCATATTATATAATCCGTTTGCATTTTTATTCTTCTTTTCATACAAAAACTTTGCCGCACGTATCGCGCCGACAGCAAACACCTCTTTTGAGGCCGCATGATGCGAAATTTCTATCACTTCGTCGGTTCCCGCAAAAATTATCTCATGGTCGCCGACAATCGTGCCTCCCCTTACGCTGTGAAGCCCGATTTCCGCCTTGCCGCGCTTTTTGCGCTGTGAATGTCTGTCATATATGTATACCGGCATCTGTGAAAGCACGTCGGATATTTCGTCCGCAATCGCAAGCGCCGTACCGCTCGGCGCGTCTATTTTCTGCCTGTGATGCCTTTCGACAATTTCTATGTCAAAATCGTCCTCCAAAAGCTTTGCAGCACGCTTTGCAAGGTCTGTTATCAAGTTTATTCCAAGACTCATGTTTGCCGAGAAAAACACCGCTGTATGCTCAGACGCCTTCTTTATGAGCTTTTTTTGATTATCGCTAAGCCCCGTAGTTGCAATGACTGCCGGAATTTTTTTCTCACATGCATAGTCAAGCAGCGGCTCAAGACACATCGGATGCGAAAAATCAATTATCACATCGGCGCTCTGTGTCACCTCAAATACGCTTTTATAAACCGGATACGAATTTTTAATGCTGTCGTTTATATCAACGCCGGAAACAATTTCCACATCGTCCGACTCTGCGGCAAGCCTTGTGATAACCTGCCCCATTTTTCCGTTTGCACCGCTCAGTATAATATTCACCATCTTGTGTAAACCTCTTTATGTTTATAATTTATACCCCGTTATCCTTTGCTGTTTTGCTTTTTATGTCACGGTTTTTGTTTTATTTTACAGCTTTTAAACCATATTTTTCAAGCGATTTTCTGAGAACCTCTTCATTTTGCTCCTCCATGTCGCACAGCGGCATACGAAGATTTCCTACGTCATACCCAAGCATATTCATTGCGCTCTTTATCGGAATTGGGTTCACCTCAACAAACAGCTTATCTATAAGGTCAAGCGCTGCAAGCTGTATATCGGCAGCCCTTTTTACATCGCCCTCAAAATATGAAGCACACATGTCATGCATATCCTTCGGTATTATATTTGCCGCAACCGAAATCACGCCGAGTCCGCCGACCGACAATGCGGGCACAACCATGTCGTCATTGCCCGAATATATCGCAAAATCCTTTATTCTCGCTGCAATATGCGACAAATACGCTATATCGCCGCTCGCTTCTTTTATGCCGACAATATTATCTATCTTTGCAAGCTTTTCAAGCGTATCCACGCTTACGCAAAGCTTTGTTCTGCCCGGTACGTTGTAAATTATAATCGGTATATTTATGCTCTCCGCTATTATTTTATAATGCAGATAAAGACCCTTCTGCGTTGTTTTGTTGTAATACGGCGTCACCACAAGCACACCGTCGCAGCCAACCTTCTCTGCAAACTGTGAAAGCGCAACCGCATGAGGCGTATCGTTTGAGCCTGTACCGGCTATTACCGGTATGCGTCCGGCAGCTTTTTTTACCGTATACTCGATTGTGTCCATGTGCTCCTTATCGGGCATGGTTGAAGCCTCACCCGTTGTTCCGCATATTATTATTGCATCGGTTTCGTTTGCAATATGAAACTCAACCAGTTCTCCGAGCTTATCAAAATCAACGCCGTTTTCCGTAAACGGTGTTATCAGAGCAACGCCCGAACCCTTAAATATCGGCTTTCTCATAATAATCTCCATTCCGCCGCCCTGCGCCGGCACAAATAATAGTTAGAATTCTCTTATCAGCAGGGCAAGGAATGATAAGAGTTTATTACACCCATGTATTTTTCTTATGGCTTTGCCTTATTTTTGCATGGGCATAAACCTCGCCGGAGACTGACGTGAAAGAAACTTTCACGTTAACCTCTCCCCAAAAATACAAGTTAAAATATTAATTTAAAGCTCTTTTTATTTATATCCGCAAAGTATATCATGTATTTATCTTCACTATATTATATGCCGCATTCCGCTTTTGTTTCATAAAAACTTGCATATATTATCAGTCAAGATATCCTTTTGCCGCAAGAAGTTCCGCCATAAGAACGGCTCCGCCCGCAGCCCCGCGCAATGTGTTATGTGAGAGCGACACAAATTTATAGTCATAAATCGAATCCTCACGCAGTCTGCCCACAGATACTGCCATTCCGCCCTCCATATCGCGGTCAAGGCGTGCCTGCGGTCTGTCAGGCTCTTCAAAATAGTTCAAAAACTGCTTCGGCGCCGAAGGAAGATTTAATTTCTGCGGCTCACCCGAATAATCCTTCCATGCCTTCTTTATATCTTCTGCTGAAGGTTTATTTTCAAACGAAACAAATACTGCCGCAGTATGTCCGTCCGATACGGGAACGCGCAGGCACTGTGTTGTGATTTTCGGTTCGGACGCGTCAACTATTCTGTCGCCTTCAATTCTGCCCCATACCTTCATCGGCTCTTTCTCGCTCTTTTCCTCTTCGCCGCCTATATAAGGTATCAGGTTGTCAACCATTTCCGGCCATGTTTCAAAAGTTTTGCCTGCGCCCGAAATCGCCTGATAAGTGCATGCAACAACCTCTTTTATGCCGTATTTCTTAAGCGGATGCAGCGCCGGAACATAGCTCTGTATCGAGCAGTTTGATTTTACTGCTACAAAACCGCGTTTCGTACCCAGGCGCTTTCTCTGTGCATTTATTATTTCCGCATGCTCCGGATTTATCTCGGGAATAATCATGGGAACGTCAAGAGTATGTCTGTGTGCCGAATTGTTTGACATAATCGGACATTCAAGCTTTGCATATGCCTCCTCAAGCGCACGTATTTCATCTTTTTTCATATCAACCGCGCAAAACGCAAAGTCAACCGCCGAAGCAATTTTTTCTTTATCTGCATCAGCGTCCATTACAACCATCTCGCCCACAGCCTCGGGAAGAGCCGTTTTCATCTTCCATCTGCCGTTTACCGCGTCCTTGTATTTTTGTCCCGCACTTCTCGCCGAAGCCGCAAGAACCTCTATATTAAACCACGGGTGTTTATCGAGAAGGCTTATAAAACGCTGTCCTACCATACCCGTTGCACCTATCACTGCCACTTTATACTGTTTCATTTCCAAATCATACTCCTTTTTGCCTTATATTTTTATATCACTTTTATTTATATTATAATACAAACTTATACATAGTATTATAAAAGGCAACGGCACAGAGCGCCGCTGCCAAATACCTGCACGTAAACCATGCCTGATTATTTAAGCGGATAGCTCTCCACCGTATTGCGGTGACAAATGCATGGCTGTTAACCATACATCCAGACACATCGGTCCGGCAGCCGACGTTCTTCGGCATTGTTCCCTTTCGCGTATGGCTTTTGCGGCCGCCGAAGCCTACCTTTACACTACTTATGAAAAATGCGCCTCTATCTTTATATATATAATATCATTAATGCGTCCGTGTGTCAAACCTTTTTTGAAATAATTGTATATTTTATTATTTCGCATCTCCGCTTTCCAAAACAATCGTTATCGGTCCGTCGTTTATAAGCTCCACCGCCATGTCTGCTCCAAACTCCCCCGTACGGCATATAAGCGAGCTCTCACGCATAAGCTCTATAAACTTTTCATACAGCGGAACTGCCTTTTCGGGACGTGCCGCCGCCGTAAAACTCGGTCTGTATCCCTTTTTGCAGTCACCGTAAAGCGTAAAGTTTGAAATAATCAGAAATTCCGCACCGACATCTGCCGGCGCCAAATTCATTTTTCCGTTTTCATCTTCAAATATACGCATGCCGCTGCATTTCTTTGCAAGATATACCGCATCATCCTCCGTATCGTTTTCATGAATACCGAGCAGTATAAGCAGCCCCTTCCCTATCTGTGATTTTACTTTTCCGTCAATAGTTACGCTTGCACGCTTTACTCTCTGAATAACTGCCTTCAAACAATCAGCCCCCTTTTTTCGTCAGCTTTTTAATATCCGCCGTCAGTTATACTATCACGGTGCGGCTTTTCTGTCAAGTATATACATTTTGCTCTTGACACATTTTTTATTAAGTAGTATAATCTAATTTGAAACTGATTTTCAATTTCAAATTAGATTGTTTTTGTACATTAAGAATAACTTTTTTAGCATATAACGTTTTTGAAGCGGATAATTTGATTTTTTTGAAACGGGTGATTTTATGAAACGTGAAAACGGCTATAATACAAGACAAAGAAACGAAATACTTGATTTTCTGAAAAATAATGCCTCACGCCATCTTACGGCCGACGACATAACCGCTGCACTGAGCGGTTCCGGCTGCCATGTAGGAAAATCCACAGTATACCGATACATGGAAAAGCTGGTAAACGAGGGGCGTGTGCGCAAATATTTGATATCAAATTCGCAGAGTGCGTGCTATGAATATATCGATGAAAATCACACTTGCGGCGCACACTACCACTTTAAATGTACATCATGCGGTCATCTGCTGCATGTGGACTGCTCCATGATGGACGCTGTGTTTGAACATATGCGTACCCATCACGGATTTGAGGCAGACGGTACGAAAACCGTTGTCTACGGACTGTGCAAAAACTGCCGCTCCGGCGGCACAAATGACCATTCACAGGAGGTATGTACAAAATGTGCAGAAAAATAATTTCTTTCAGACTGATAGCTTTTTTACTGTGTATCTCTGTCATTATGACGTTCTCTTCATGCTCGCAGCCGCTTTCTCCGGCAAATGACAGCGGCAAAATCAAGGTTGTGACAACGCTGTTTGCTCAGTATGATTTTACACGCAGAGTTGCAGGCGAGCTTGCCGATGTTACACTTTTGCTCAAACCGGGCGTTGAGTCACATACCTATGAGCCGTCGCCCTCGGATATCGTAACGATCGGAAATTCGGATTTGTTTATATATACGGGCAAATACATGGAAAACTGGGCACAGGGCATAATAAGCGGACTCAGCGGCGAAAAAACCACGGTTCTCGATGTTTCCGAGGGTATCAGCCTTATAAACACCGCCGACGAACATAAAGACGACGAAAACGGTCATGATGACACGCATATGCATCAGATGGACCCGCACATATGGACATCGCCGGCAAACGCTATAATAATGGTAAAAAACATTGCAGCGGCTCTTTCAAAAACCGACCCCGTACATGCAGACACATACAATGCCAACGCCCGGGATTATATTTCGGAGCTGCAAACTCTCGACAATGACTTTTCTGAAATGATTAATTCAGCAAAGCGCAGAGAAATAATGTTCGGCGGAAGATTTGCCATGTATTATTTCGCACAGCATTACGGACTTGAGTGCATGTCCGCATATGACTCCTGCTCCTCTGAGGCAGAGCCTGTCGCAAAGCTTGTCGCAAAAATAATCGATAAAATAAAATCGGAAAATATAGGCGCGGTTTATTACGAGGAAATGTCAAACCATTCCGTTGCCGACCGCATTGCGGAGGATACCGGCGCTTCTGCCCTGCTGCTTCATTCATGCCACAATGTAAGCAGCGAAGAGCTTGCGCGCGGCGAAACATATCTATCGCTTATGAGGCGAAATCTTGAAAACCTCAGAAAGGGACTGAACTGATTTTAATATACAGACAGGTGTAATAATCTCTTATCATACCTTGCCCTGCCGATAAGAGATTTGCATTACTGTTTAAGCCGGCGCAGGACGGCGGAACGGAGATTATTATGAGTATTTTAAAATGTGATAATTTATGCGTCGCATATGACGGCGTTACCGTCATAAAAAACGCAAGCTTCAGTATAGATGAAGGTGACTATGTCCTCATTGTCGGTGAAAACGGTTCGGGCAAATCCACACTTGTAAAAACAATTCTCGGACTTCATTTCCCCTCCTCAGGCACGCTTTCTTTTTCGGACGGGCTGAGGCAAAACGAAATCGGATACCTTGCCCAGCAAAATGAGGTCAGAAACGATTTTCCCGCATCTGTGCTTGAGGTTGTTCTTTCGGGCTTCTGCGGAAAAAAACGCTTTATGCCGTTTTACACAAAGCAGCAGAAAACCAAAGCCGCCGAAATTCTGAAAAAACTCGATATGTCCGATTATGCGCGCCGCCCGATTTCGGAGCTTTCCGGCGGTCAGCGCAGGCGCGTTCTTCTCGCACGCGCGCTGTGTGCGGCAAACAAGCTGATTTTGTGCGATGAGCCTGCGGCAGGACTTGACACGCACGGCAGCATGCATCTGTACGACTCGATAAAAAAGCTGAACGATGAGAAAATTGCAGTCATGATGGTAACGCACGATTTGGCACAGTCGCTCCCGTATGCAAACAAAGTAATTCATCTGGGAAACGACGCCGTATATTTTATGAGCAAAGACGAATATCGCTTTTCGGTCCGAATATCTGATTTTACACTTAATTTTATACCGATATGGTGAAAGGTCTGTTTATAAATGCTGAATTATTTTTTTGAAATATTTTCATATGATTTCATGCTGCGCGCACTGCTTGTCGGCACACTCGTATCACTCACGGCATCACTTTTGGGCGTGAGCCTTGTGCTGAAACGCTATTCCATGATAGGCGACGGTCTGTCGCATGTCGGCTTCGGCGCGCTTTCAATTGCGCTTGCACTAAATCTCACGCCGCTTTATGTGTCGGTTCCCGTATGTGTAATTGCGGCATTTTTCCTGTTAAAGCTCAGCGAAAATTCAAAGATAAAAGGCGACTCCGCGATAGCTCTGATTGCAAGCAGCAGTCTTGCGTTCGGTGTAATTGCGGCATCGCTTTCATCAGGCTTCAGCGTTGATGTATACGGCTACATGTTCGGCAGTATTCTGGCAATGCAGCCGAGCGACGTATATGTCAGCACGACGCTGTGTGCTGTTGTTCTTGCCGTTTTTATTCTCTGCTATCACAAAATATTTGCAGTCACGTTTGACAGTGATTTTGCAAAAGCAACCGGCATGAAAACAAATGCCTACAACATGCTTATTGCCCTTCTGACAGCGCTCACGATTGTTGTCGGCATGCGGATTATGGGCACAATGCTGATTTCAAGCCTTATAATTTTCCCCGCACTTACCGCCATGAGAGTATTCAAAAGCTTTCGCAGCGTTATTATATGTGCGGCTTTTGTTTCCGTTATATGCTTCTTTTTCGGACTTGTCATATCATATATTGCTGCCATTCCGACGGGCGCAAGCGTTGTTGCTGTAAATCTTTTCGTTTTCCTTCTGTTTTCCGCAGCCGGCTCACTCAGACGCATTGCCGCTTGACTGTGCGGCTTTTTCGTGATATCCTTAATGCATATACCAAAAATTTTGAAATCGGGGTGAACACGCATGAAAATCACAGGTGCGGCAGCCGTGCTTGAAATTATAAAAGAAAATAACATCGATACGGTTTTCGGTTATCCCGGCGGCTCAATCCTGCCGATTTATGACGAACTGTGCCGCAGCGGCCGCAATATCAGACATATCCGCGGCGCCGGCGAACAGGGCTCGGCTCATGCGGCAGATGCTTATGCACGTGTGAGCGGAAAAACGGGTGTTGTGTTTGCAACCTCAGGTCCCGGCGCCACAAATCTTGTCACTGCGCTTGCAACGGCACAGGCGGACTCCTCGCCTCTCGTTGCGATTACGGGAAATACCGTCACAGATAAAATCGGACGCGACAGCTTTCAGGAGGTATACATAACAGGCATAACAATGCCCGTAACCAAGCACAACTTCGTCATACGCCGCGCAAATGAGCTTGTACCCTCACTGCGCAGGGCATTTGAAATTGCCCGTGAAGGGCGATGCGGTGCGGTTTTGGTTGATATACCGAAAAACATACTTACTTCGCTTGTTTCATATACGCCAAAAAAACAGTCTGTGCCGAAGATACCGCATGCAAAAAAATCCGATATAAACAAGCTGGCAAAGCTGATAAATAATTCCGAACGTCCCCTCATATATTTCGGCGGCGGAATAATTTCTGCCGGTGCATGCGGCGAACTGTATGAACTTTGTTCCCGTTTTGAACTTCCGGCATGTCACAGCTTAATGGGCACAGGTGTGCTTCCGCATGATTTCAGATACAACATCGGGCTTGCCGGCATGCATGGCAGTATGTGCAGTGCAAAAATCATCGGCGAATGTGATTTGCTTATTGCGCTCGGGACGCGCTTTTCCGACAGAGTTGCCGGCGAAGGCAGCGAATTTGCCCATGAGGCAAAGCGTGTTCATATCGACATAGACGATGCGGAGATAAGCAAAAACATACGGATTTCGCTCGGTATACAGGCTGACGCAAAACAAGTTTTATCGCAGCTTTGCACTGTACTGTCAAAAAAAGACCGTCACGAATGGCTCAGCCATATAAAAGACGCACAGCGCTCGCTTTCAATAAGCTATCCTGCAAGCGATGCTTTCAGTCCGACGGATATAATAGGAATACTTTCCAAAACCGCAGATGAAAATGCGGTAATTGTGACAGATGTCGGGCAGCATCAGATGTGGACAGCACAGCTCTACCCCTTCAGATACCCGAAAACCTTTGTCACCTCGGGCGGTCTCGGCACAATGGGTTTCGGCATGGGGGCGGCAGTCGGCGTATGTGAGGCACACAGAGAAAAACAGGTATTTCTCATAACCGGTGACGGCAGTTTTCATATGGATTTAAATGAGCTTTCAACCGCCGTACGCTATAAACTGCCTGTGAAAATAATTATTATGAATAACGCGTCGCTTGGCATGGTTCGCCAATGGCAGCATTTATATTACGGCAGACGCTATACCGAAACCGATGAACTTTCGCAAACCGATTTTGTCATGCTCGCGCGTGCCTTCGGCGCCGGCGGCGTGTGTGTACGCACACGCGAAGAATACGCCAAAGCCCTAAAAGAGGCTGTAAAAAGCGACATGCCGTATGTTATTGACTGCCGTATTGGCAAGGATTTTGAAGTTATGCCGCTTATTGATGCAAACGGCTCAGACATTATAATGAGATAAATTTTAAAGGGGATATAAAAATGGAAAAGCATGTTCTTTCTGCTCTCGTATCAAACCATTCGGGCGTTTTGTCCCGCGTATCGAGTCTTTTCGGTCAGCGCGGGTATAACATTGCCTCACTCACCGTAAGCGCCACAAACAACGATAAAATATCACGCATAACGATTGTCGTTCTCGGTGACGAGCATATTGTGGAACAAATAATAAAGCAGCTTTCAAAGCTTGAGGACGTAATAAAGGTGCGAAAAGTAAACCTGCAAAACGCATTGTGCCTTGAGCTGCTTTTGCTGAAAATGAAAATTGACGCATCGAGCCTCACAAAAATTAAAGAGGTTTCCGAAATATTCCGCGCAAAAATCATCGATGTTTCCCCAGCCTCAATTGTGCTTGAACTCACAGGTCAGGAGAGCAAAATCGACGCCTTTCTCGACTTCCTCTCTCAGTACGAAATTATGGAAATGTGTCGTACGGGCATAACTGCTATGGAGCGCGGCAGCAGCGTTATATAGATACATGAAAATTTAAAACGGCTCTGCCTGTTATATCAGGCAAAGCCGTTTTTTGCTTTTTATCTGTTCATTTATTTCTCCAAAAATTCCAGCATACGCTTTTTTGCGGCATTGTATTTTTCATAGTCAAGACTTACGATTTCCGAGGCAATCATTCTGTCAACATTCATAAGCTCCGAAACTTCTTTTATCTCGATTATATCCTCCAATATGCCGCATACGAGCTTTTCTCCGCCCTTTTCCTCTGTCATGCACATAAGCTCATAGTCGAGTATACCGCGCATAAGTTCCTTATAACGCATACTCAGCATAACCTTTCCGCCGCGTGACGGATAAACAAAGTTCGTATCACCGCAATGCCACATCGGCGCACGGCATCTCAAATCTGAGCGCGGATCATGCGGCCATATGGTATAATTCCATCTCAAAAAGCCGTCAAACTTCATATACTTTGTGAGATAACCGATTGCGCGCGCCTCAAGAAGGTTTGAGCATATGAATGTATTCGGTATATGCGGTCCGCAGCAGACATACCACAAAACGCGGTGCGTTTTTTTCTTCGCCATTTTGCACAAAATATCATAATGCTGCGCCGTAACAGCCAAACCCGGCACATAGTCGCTTGTTCTGTCCTTAAATTTCTCTATAAATTCGCCGTGATTTACCGCCGTTTTCAGCTTAAATTTCGGTCCTGCCGCCATAATCTCGGCAACACTCTTTTCATACCTTTCCGCATCGGCAGGTTCATCTGCCGCAATACGTACTGTGTCAATATAACCTTTGTCACAAAAATAGCCGTAAAGCGCTTTTATATATGCGCGCATATCTGCCGCATTATCAATATACTTATATGTTTTATCCGCTTCATCAAAATAGCGCACACGTATATATTCGGGGTAGTCCTTTGCTTTAAACAGGTATTCCTCATCGTCATCAATCCATATTCCGCATAGACCGAAAACCTCAATCTCCCTGTTTATGCCGTATTTCATGCACAAATCAATATAGCGCTGCATTACGCTGTAATCATATACATATGTTCCGTCGGCGCTGCGTTTCACTCTTATCATGTTGTACTCGAACATGTCGGTATTTTCATTTTTTATGTTATAGCATCTCTGCCCCGACCAAGGAATTTCGCTTGCCACAACAGTAATCGCGCTCTGTCCCAGCTCGCCCAGAGATTTTATGTACCCCTCAATAACAGCAAAATGTTCATCGCCGTATAAATCAACTTCGTGCTTTTTTGCAATATTTGTATTATGCTGCCACAAATCAAGATGAAATCTGCGTTCATCACCTTCGGGCATAACCACATCATGCACATTTACCGTAAAATCCAGCGTATCCGCAAGCTTTTCATTTTCAAACATTCTGTGCGTGTAGATATAAATTTTGCCGCTGTAGCTTCCTGCGGCAGTTTCTTTGCCGATTTTCGCCTCCGCCCATATACAGCACGGCTCATTTTTCTTCATTTCAACGCTCGCATCTCTGAGCATAATATCGTTTTTGCGAACTGAATCATCATCAAGCACCGCTCCTATATGGCACAGCTTTATGTCAAGCGGACATTCAACAGCCACACGGACATTATCGCGGACATCGGCTGCGCTGAAATACGGCTCGTAGCCTATTGTGTATGACGCGTCCGTATCCGACAAAACCAAAATCTGAAATGAGGCAAAATCATTTTTTGCACAATCCAGTGTTATCGTTTTTTTTGAAATAAAGCTCTTCTCTCTGTTTTTTCTTTCCGAAACGGAATAATCGTAGACATATTCGTGCTTGTAGCTTTCAGGCATTATGCCCGTTCTTATATTCATGTTTTTCCCTCCGTCGGCACAGTTTTTATACATTAATTAAATTATAAACACAAACCGCCAGTCGGCTTGCTTATACTCCGGTTAAATATTTATGCAAATACGTTTGCTGACTGCTGCTGCATACATTATACCATACTCAATAGTAATTTCAATAATATTTTATTGGCGTTTAAGCTTGTTTTTTTTTCATTTCGGACATTTTCGCAGGGGCAGAGGATATTATTAATATCAAATATTGCAGAGTCGCATTTTTTTGCAAGAAAATGTGTTGAATTTGCTTTTAATATTGTTTATACTGTTAATAACGTTGTTTCAGCCAACAAATAAAACTATCAAAAAGAGAGGTTTTTGCAATGAGTAAATTTATTATTTCTGCTTTTTCTGACGAAATTTCGCCGGATATAAATGAGCAAATGTATTATCTGAAAAAGTTTGGCATATCGCATTTTGAAATACGCGGCGTAAATGATAAAAATGTTGCCGACCTTAGTTTTGACGAAGCCGCAGCCGTAAAAGAGCTCGCAGACAAAAACGGTATATCCGTATCATCAGTCGGCTCCCCCATAGGTAAAATAAACATAAACGACCCGTTTGAAGAGCACCTCGAAAAACTTGCGCATGTAATAAAGCTCGCAAAAATACTCGGCACAGATTTTATTCGCATATTCAGTTTCTATATTCCCGAGGGCGAAGATGCCGCTGTATACCGTGACGAAGTAATGCGCCGCATGAAAGCAATGTGCGCTCTTGCAGAAAAAGAGAACGTTATCCTTCTGCATGAGAACGAAAAAGGCATATACGGCGATATTGCTCCGCGCTGCAAGGATATTTTAGACACTGTTAATTCACCGAATATGCGCGCAGTGTTTGACCCTGCAAATTTTGTTGAATGTAATCAGATTACATATCCCGACGCATATGACATGCTTGACAAATACATAACTTACATGCACATAAAAGACGCCGACGGGCTTAAAAAAATTGTTCCCTCAGGCTACGGCAAAGGAAACGTGAAAGAAATTCTGCAAAAGCTGGCACAGCGCGGATATGAGGGCTTTTTATCAATTGAGCCGCACCTTGGTCAGTTTGAAGGGCTTAAAGGCCTTCAATTTGACACATCGGTTGTAAATGAGGAAAAAAGCGGTCCCGCCACATTTAAAATGGCACATGATGCGCTTGTAAAAATACTTGATGAAATTAAATAACCAAACACAATAAATATAAGGAGGAGATTGGTATGGATAAAATTAAACTCGGAATTATCGGAATGGGCAACATGGGCACAGGTCATTTTCAAAATATCGCAAACGGCAAAACTGAGCTTGTTGAGCTGACATGCGTCTGCGATATCGCCGCAGAACGGCTTGAATGGTGCAGAAATAATTTGCCCGAGGGAGTTAAAATATTTGACAATGCAACGGATATGATGAAAAGCGGTCTTGCAGACAGCGTTCTTATTGCTGTTCCGCACTATGACCACCCGAAACTTGCAATTGAAGCATTTTCTCTCGGACTGAATGTATATAACGAGAAGCCTGCCGGTGTATACACAAAGCAGGCGCTCGAAATGAATGAGGCGGCAGAAAAATCAGGCAAGGTTTTCTCGATGGGATTTAACCAGCGTACACGTCCGTATTTTCAGAAAGTGCGCAAGCTTGTGCAAAGCGGTCAGCTCGGTCATATAAAAAAGGTTATCTGGATTGTGACAGACTGGTACCGTCCCCAGGCTTATCATGACAGCTGCGCATGGCGCTCGTCATGGAAGGGCGAAGGCGGCGGAACAATCATGAATCAGAACCCCCATAATATTGATTTGTTTCAATGGATGTTCGGTATGCCCGATGAAGTATGGGCAGATTGCAGCTACGGCAAATATTACGATATAGAGGTTGATGACGACGTAACGGCTATGTTTAAATATAAAAACGGTACCGTCGGCATTTATACCACATCGACAGGCGAAACTCCCGGCACAAACAGGCTCGAGATTTCATGCGACATGGGCAAAATCGTATGTGAGGACGGAAAAATTACGTTTTTCAGAAATGTAAAGTCCGAGCGTGAGTTTAACGCCGAATTTGACGGAGTTTTCGGGCGTCCCGAGGTATGGAAATGTGAAATTCCCGTCGAACCAAGCAAAAAGCCCGAGCACGCGGCTCTTCTCGATAACTTTGCCGCAGCCGTTCTGCGCGGTGAAAAGCTTATTGCGCCGGGTGTTGACGGTATAGACGAAATGCTTCTTGCAAACGCGATATACTACTCCGACTGGCTCGGAAACAAATGGATAAGCACAAAGGACTTCGACCATGAAGGCTACTATAACGCCCTTTGTGAAAAAATTGCAAAATCCACCTATGTGAAAAAAGAAGTAAAGCAAAAAACCGTAAACACAAACTCGTGATAAAATATCATGCTTATAATATAGGAACGGGGGCAGATTAAAAATGGAAAGAAAAATCGGAGCACAGATGTATACTGTGAGAGATTATACACAAAATGCGGCAGACCTTGAAAAATGTGTTGAAAGACTTGCAAAAATCGGCTACACATTCGGTCAGGCATCGGCATTTCCCGAGATGGACGCAAACATAATAAGAGAAATCTGTGACAAATACTGCTACCGTCTCACAGGCTCACACACAAGATGGGATAAACTCATAAATGACACTGAAAACGTAATACGCGACCACAAAATTATCGGCTGCATGATGCCCGGAACCGGCAGCGCTCCCGAATATGCGCGCACTTCAAAAGACGGGCTTCTCAGATTTATGAATGAGGCAAACGAGCTTTCCGATAAACTCGCCGCAGAAGGCATGACTTTTACATATCATAATCACGCATTTGAGTTTGTAAGAGTTGACGGCGATAAAACAATAATGGACATTATACTGGAATGTGCAAACGATAACTTTAAGCTGATGGTTGATGTTTTCTGGCTTGCCGTTGCCGGCATAAATCCCGTAAAATTTTTGCGCAAATATAAAGACAAAGTCGGCGGTGTACATTATAAGGATTTGAAGGTTGTGGATAATGCACCCGCAATGTGCGAAATAGGTCTCGGAAATCTCGAATGGGACGAAATATGCGCAGTGTGCGACGAGATACAGCCGCGTTTCATCTATGTTGAACAGGATACAAACTGGCTCAAAGACCCGTTTGCATCTCTCGAAACAAGTTATAACTATCTCAAAAAACTCGGATATAAATAAAATACTCAGCAAGGAGTGAACTGTATACTATGAAAATGTCATTTCGCTGGTACGGCGATTCCGACCCTGTAACACTCGAATACATACGCCAAATTCCAGGCATGTATTCAATCGTAAGTGCAATATACGATATTCCCGTAGGAGAAGTATGGGACGATGAAAGCATATCTTCTCTCGTAAAAAAGGTAAATGCAGCAGGTCTGCACCTTGATGTGATTGAGAGCGTCCCCGTTCATGAGGACATAAAGCTCGGAAAGCCGAGCTGTGAAAAATATATCGAAAACTACTGCACTACAATCAGAAACCTTGCGCGCCATGGCATTAAGGTTATTTGCTATAATTTTATGCCTGTGTTTGACTGGCTTCGCTCCGACCTCGACTATAAACTCAGTGATAATTCAAGCGCGCTTATATTTCGCCAGAGCGAGGTTGACGCACTTGACCCGAGAACTTCGGATTTATCCCTGCCGGGCTGGGACTCAAGCTATACAAAAGACGGCTTAAACAAGCTTTTAGACGAATATGCGGATGTTGACGCGGAAAAGCTCTGGGATAATTTTGCCCGTTTTTTAAACGCCGTAATTCCCGTATGCGATGAAGTCGGTATGAAAATGGCAATACATCCCGACGATCCGCCGTGGTCGATTTTTGGTCTGCCGCGCATTATCACAGGCGCAGACAGCTATGAGCGCATGATAAAAATATGCCCGAGCATAAACAACGGTTTCACAATCTGCACGGGCAGCCTCGGTGCGTCGCCGAAAAACGACCTGCCTGCCATAATCCGAAAATACGGCAGCCGTGCGCACTTTATACATCTGCGCAACGTTAAGCACACAGGCGAGCGCTGCTTTGAAGAATCGGCACATCTTTCCTCGTGCGGTTCGCTCGATATGTACGAAATAGTGCGCGCAATGCACGACATCGGCTTTGATATGTATGTACGTCCCGACCACGGACGCATGATATGGGGCGAAAAGGGCCGCCCCGGCTACGGTTTGTATGACAGAGCGCTCGGCGCAGCATACATAAACGGTCTGTGGGAGGCTGTTTCAAAACAGAATAAATAACATTTTCCATAAAATACTTACTATGAAAAGAGGTTTTTACGTTGATAAACGCGAATTTAAATAATAAGGTTTGTGTTATAACGGGCGCAGGCGGCATATTATGCAGCGAATTTGCATATGCTGTCGGAAAATGCGGCGCAAAGGTCGCACTGCTCGACTTAAACCTTGACGCAGCACAAAAAGCTGCAGACAAAATCAACGCAGGCGGCGGTACTGCCATTGCAGTTGAATGCAATGTGTTGGTTCGTTCATCGCTTACAGCGGCAAAAAAGGCAATAAACGATACCTTCGGCAAGATTGATATACTCATAAACGGCGCAGGCGGCAATAACCCGAAAGGCTCAACACAAAAGGACACATATGAGCCGGGCGACATTGATGATGAGTCGGTAAAATCGTTTTTTGACCTTGACCCCGAGGGTATACGTTTTGTATTTGATTTAAACTTTCTCGGAACGCTTCTGCCGACACAGGTATTTGCCGAGGATATGGCGCGCAGCAACGAAGGAATTATATTAAACGTTTCCTCTATGAACGCATTCTGCCCCCTCACAAGGATACCTGCCTACAGCGGCGCAAAAGCAGCCGTATCAAACTTTACACAGTGGCTTGCTGTCCATTTTGCAAAATCGGGCATACGTGTAAATGCAATCGCTCCCGGATTTTTCCTGACATCACAGAATAAGTCGCTGCTCACAAATGAGGACGGCAGTTACACAGAGCGTTCGCACAAAATTTTAAACATGACCCCTGTCGGCCGCTTTGGTGTGCCGGAGGACCTTTTGGGAACACTTTTGTATCTTATCGATAATGAACAGTCCGCTTTCGTAACAGGCGTTGTAATCCCTGTTGACGGCGGCTTTTCCGCATATTCGGGCGTATAAGAAAGATTTTAAAAAGGAGAACAGCTATGAAAGATTTTATGGATAAAGATTTTCTTTTGTTTAACGATACCGCAAAACATCTGTTTTTTGACATTGCGCGGGATTTGCCGATATATGACTATCACTGCCATCTTTCACCTGCTGAGATTTATGAGGACCGTTCATATGAAAACCTCACTCAGCTCTGGCTCGGCGGCGACCATTACAAATGGCGCGCAATGCGTCTTTGCGGAATTGATGAAGAATATATCACGGGTAATGCTCCCGACAGGGAAAAATTCCGTGCCTTTGCCACAATAATGCCCCAGCTTATCGGGAATCCGCTCTATCACTGGGCACATCTTGAGCTTCAGCGCTATTTTGACATACATACTCCGCTGAGTTCAAAAACCGCAGATGAAATATATGACAATGTTGCCGCACAGCTTAAAAGCGGAAAATTTACCTCGCGTAAATTTATCGAAATGTCAAATGTGGCGGCATTATGCACAACCGATGACCCAACGGATACGCTTGAATATCACATAAAGTTAAAAGATGAAGGCTTTGGGGTACAAGTTCTCCCTGCCTTTCGTCCCGATAAGGCCATCAACATATGTACAGATACTTTTACAGACTACATAAATACTCTTGCGCCCTGTGCAAATGACGTTGACGATGTTATATCTGCACTTTGCGAGCGTGCCGATTTCTTTAATTCCGTCGGCTGCCGTATAAGCGACCATGCATTTACAACAGTTCCGTATGAGCCTGAGCATCACACGACGGTTAACGAAATCTTTTCAAAGCGCATGCGCGGCGAAAGTGTTTCGCAAAGCGAAGCCGACGCATATATGACATATATTTTCCTGCATCTGTGCGAAAAGTATCACTCGCTCGGCTGGGCAGTTCAAATTCATATCGGCGCAATGCGCAACAACAATACTGCTATGTTTGAAAAGCTCGGACCCGACACCGGATATGATTCTGTATATACTTCAAACTATGCACACAATCTTTCGCGGCTGCTTGACACACTTTCTTCACCGTGCAAACTGCCGAAAACCATACTGTATACCTTAAACCCGTCGGATAACTATATGCTCTCGACAATGCTCGGAAACTTCGCCGGCGATGTCCGCGGAAAAATGCAGTACGGCTCAGCATGGTGGACATGTGACCACTATGAAGGCATGCGCCGTCATTTTAAAGAGCTTGCCTCTGTAGGCGCCATAGGCACATTTATAGGCATGCTGACCGACTCGCGTTCGCTGCTCTCATATCCGCGCCATGAATATTTCAGGCGCATAATATGCAATATTATCGGCGAATGGGTTGAAGAGGGGCAGTTCCCGAATGATGATGAATCTCTCACGCAGATTGTCCGCGGTATTTGCTGTGACAACATAATTGAATATCTCGGATTTCAGAAAAAGCTTTAAGCAATTCAAAAAATACTTTTTGCAAACGGTTGGTGAATATGAAAACTTTCAGGGGCGCAATATTTGATTTGGACGGAACATTGCTCGACTCAATGGGGGTATGGGTTAATGTTGATAAACAATTTTTGGGAAAGCGCGGTATTGCCGTACCGGACGACTATCTCGAGGCAATCGCGCATATAGGCTATATTGCTGCGGCGGACTACACGATAGAGCGTTTCGGTCTTAACGAAAAGCCCGAGGACATAATTAAAGAATGGCGTTCACTTGCCGTCGATGCATATGTGCACGACGTTATGCTGAAGCCGTACGCAAAAGAGTATCTCACATACCTCAAAAACAGCGGAGTAAAACTTTCCGTCGCAACTGCCTCGGAAGCAGTGTTTTTTGAACCTGCTCTGAAACGGTGCGGCGTATATTACATGTTTGACGCATTTACTACCGCCATAGAGGTTTCACGCGGAAAAGGCTTCCCCGACATATATCTTCTCGCTGCCGAAAAAATTGGTCTGAGTACAGAAGAGTGTGTCGTTTTTGAGGACATATACGCCGGCATAAAGGGCGCATGTGACGGCGGATTTTATACCGTCGGCGTATATGATGACGCGTCACAACGCGAACAGAGCAAAATTATCGAATGTGCGGATATGTACATTCACAGCTTTTATGAGCTTTTATAACAATTACGATATTAGGGCATCACAATCATGTTTTACCCCCCTCGATGTCTTGGTATATAAAAAACGTCTGTACAAAAAAAGCAGACGTTTTTTTATTACGCAATATATATCTAATCTTTCTAAAAATTAATTTTCCTGCATCGGCTCCCGACACTGTTTACAAAGCCTATCGCCATAAAGTTCGTCAAAAGCGACGAACCGCCGTAGCTGAAAAACGGCAGCGGTATGCCTGTTACAGGCATAAGAAGAAGGCACATTCCTATATTTTCAAGCACATGAAATGCAAGCATTGACCCTATACCCACACATATCAGCGAACCATAGCTGTCCTCAGATTTCATCGCCACATATATGCACCTTATAATTATCAGCGTCAGCAAAAACACTACCGCCAGCGCGCCTATAAAGCCCCATTCCTCGCCTATTGTTGCAAAAATAAAATCCGTATGCTTTGCCGGAAGATATCCGAACTGGTTCTGGCTGCCCTGCAAATATCCTTTGCCCGTAAATTTTCCCGAGCCGACCGAAATCGCCGACTGAATTACATTATATCCCGAATTCGTGGGGTCAAGATACGGGTTAAAGAACGCAAGAAATCTGTTAATCTGATACTGTGACAGAAAATTCTCTTTAAAATACCAAAAAATCGGCGCCGCCACAACAAACGCTCCGGCGCCTGCGGCAATATATTTATAGCTCAGCCCCGCGGCAAACAGCATAGACAGAAATATGAAAACAAACACCATCGCCGTACCCGCGTCCGGCTGCAAAAGTATAAGCCCTACGGGAACCGCCATGTGCAGCGTCAGAAGCAAAAGTGTCGGAATATAATTTACATCATTTTTTACGCGCTCAAGATGATGAGCAAATGTCAGTATAAAGCCGAGCTTTACAATCTCAGCAGGCTGAAAACTGATAATTCCCAAATCAATCCAGCCGCGCGTCCCCGTCGTGTCGCGCCCCATACCTATAAACAGCACCAACACCAAGAGAATTACATTCCCGGCAAATATAAGCTTTGTTGCCTCGCTCCACAGCTCATAATCGACACGGCTTATGGCAAGCATGGCAACAACGCCCAAAACAAACGCGCAACTTTGAATTATTACCATTTTATATGTTCCCATGCTGTAAGTTGCGGAAAAAATCGCAATAATTCCCAGCAGGGCCGCCGTCACGGTAAGCACTGTAAGCGTCATATCGATACTGCCCAATATTCTTTTTCCGAATTGTTTATACTGTAACATATTTTTATCCCAAGCGCTGCCTTTCAGATTTATATATTTATTATAACAACGAAGATTTTTACTGTCAAGCAATTTTGCCCGTGCACATGCCTCTTTGCTGTCACGCTTTTTGCATGTGTCCGAAATTTTGCCCGGATTTATATAAAAAACTTGTAAATGATGTTATATTATTCCCCTGTTTTCAAAAATCTTTTCATGAATTATGTTAAATTATTAATTTTTCTGTTGAAAAATAACCAAATACACGTTATAATATAAACATCAGATATAGTCGAAAAATAGGATGCTGTATTTTTCGGATATCTTTTCGGTAATTTATATTTATAAAGGTTGTGAAGCTATGAACAGAGAAAAGCTCCCGCGCACATGGGAATCTGTGTTTGAAAAACAGAGCCTTCTTCCCGTGGTTGTAAAGACAATTGAAAAAATACACGATATAAATTATTCCATGAACGTCAACTATCACGACCATTTTGAAATGGTTTATATAAAACGCGGCGACGCAACGTTTCAGGTTGCCGGTATAGATGTTGCAATGGGACCTAATGACATTATCATAATAAAGCCAAATCAGCCGCATAAGTTTATCGTGCGCTCGACCTCGGGCTGCGAATTTCTTGTTCTGCATTTTAAATTTGCCGACATGCGCGACCACAGCCATTCCGATGTTTCACTGACCGATTTTATAGAGTTCGTAAACGACGAATCAACTGCGTTCATACATTTAAAGCTTAACCGCAAAAACGAAATTGTCAGCGTTATGAACAGGATTTTGCGTGAGCATGATAAACAGCAGGTATGGGGCGATTATCTGTGCTATCTGCTTATAATGGAGCTTTTCATTCTTGTCAGCCGAAACCTCAAGCAGGAATGGGAACAGAATATAAAAAGCCGCAGTGTAAAGCTTAAAGAGCTTCTGTCTCTGTCGAAAGAGTATATTGATACAAACTATAACCGCGAACTGTCGCTGTCAGATGTTGCAGGATACGTTTTTCTAAGCGAAAGCTATTTTGCCCATACATTCAAAGATGAGTTCGGCATAAGCCCGAAGCGCTATCTGCTGAACGTCCGTATCGGCGCGGCGAAGGATTTGCTTGCAAACACCGACCAGAAAATTAACGATATTGCCAAGGAAATAGGCTTTTCCAGCCAGCAGCGCTTTAACGATATTTTTAAAAAATACGAAAATATGACGCCTCTGCATTTCCGAAAGCAGGAAAAAACAAAAAGAATTAATTATACAGGCTGATTTTTTATGCGAATACTTTTTACGGAGATTGATTTTTATGATACTAACTGTTGATATAGGCAACACAAACATTGTTTTAGGCTGTTTTGACAAAGAACAGAAGCTCGTGTTTGTTGCACGGCTTGCAACCGAAACAAAAAATACAGAGGACGAATATGCGTCAAAGCTGAAAAGCATACTTATGCTAAATGAAATCGGAACCCACGGTATCCGCGGCGCAATCATATCATCTGTTGTTCCCCCGCTCACAAACATTCTCGAAAAAGCAATCGAAAAAGTATATTCCGTAAAGCCGCTTATTGTCGGCGCAGGTATGAAAACAGGGATTAACCTGCTCGTTGACAATCCGCTCCAGGTCGGTGCAGACCTGATATGCGCATGCGTTGCGGCTCATAAGTTTTACAAAGGCGCATCACTCATACTTGATATGGGAACGGCAACAAAAATGATGGTTGTAGATGCAAACGGAGCGTTTTTGGGAGTATCTATAATCCCGGGCGTGCAGCTCGGCATAAACGCACTTGCAAGCAGCGCCTCGCAGCTTCCTCAGATAAGCCTTGAGGCGCCTCCGCGCGTTATCGCAAAAAACACTATTGACTGTATGCGTTCCGGCGTTGTGTACGGAAATGCATGCATGATTGACGGCATGATTGACCGCATTGCAAAGGAGATACACACCGATTTTAATATAATCGCGACAGGCGGTATGTGTCAGACAATAATTGAACACTGTACGCACAGCATGATAAAAGATGATGATTTGGTTTTGAAAGGACTGTATATACTATATAACAAGAACGCTTTACAATAAAGCATAAAAATGCTGCATAACAAAACCGTAAATAAGCCTTTTGGGCTTAAATATAATTATGCGTTGCACCGCTTTTGCGGGTGACAGCAAGGAGGAATTTTTTATGAACAGCAAAACAAAAACACTGGTAATGCTGGCAATGCTTGAGGCAATACTGATTTTGATGGCATTTACACCTATAGGCTACCTCAAAATCGGCATTGTCGAAATCACATTCCTGACAATACCGGTAATCGTCGGCGCAGTTACTCTCGGCCCTGCCGCAGGCGCAATTCTCGGAGGCACATTCGGTCTCACGAGCTTTATCCAGGCTTTCGGCATGAGCACATTCGGCATCGCTCTGCTCGCAGTAAACCCGATAAACACATTTATACTCTGCTTTGTGCCGCGGCTGCTCATGGGCTATCTGTGCGGCTTGATATTCAAAGCTATGTATAAAAAATCAAATTCGTATAAGCTTCCGGCATTTACCGCATCTCTTGCGGGACCTGTTTTAAACACAGTCCTGTTCACATCAACATTGATGCTGCTGTTCGGCTCATGCGATTATATTCTCGGACTGCGCGGCGGTGCAGATGTTTTTTCGTTTATGGTTGCATTTGTCGGCATAAACGGGCTTATCGAGGCAGTTGTGTGCTGCATTGTCGGCACAGCCGTATCTGCCGCAATTTTAAAATATATGAAAAGGTAAAATCGCATTAACATTGCATGGTGACATATTATGATACTTATGAATGCATCAAAACTTAACAAATCGTTTGCAGAGGACGTCGTGTTTCACGACGTCTCCTTCAATATATCCGATAAAGACAAAATAGGCTTTGTCGGTGTAAACGGCGCAGGTAAGACGACGCTGTTCCGCACGCTGCTTAATCCCTCCTATGCGGACAGCGGCGAGGTTTTTACAAACAAAGATACCGTTATAGGCTACATGCAGCAGCACGCCGACCTCCATTCCGACAACACGGTATATGAAGAGGTAATGAGCTCTTATGCCGATATGCTGCAAATTGAGGACGAGCTTGAAAAGCTGTCGCGCGATATTGAAAACGGAAACGGCGACATCTCCTCTCTTATAGAACGCCAGGCACGCCTTATGGCACATTTTGAAAGCCGCGGCGGATATACCTATAAAAATATTGCGCGTTCCTCCCTCATCGGGCTTGGTTTTGATGAGGACGATTTGCAAAAACCGTTTGAAACACTCAGCGGCGGTCAGAAAACACGCGTTCTTCTGTGCAAAATACTTTTAAGCAATGCAAATCTGCTTTTGCTTGATGAACCGACAAACCATCTCGATATTTCTTCTGTGGAATGGCTTGAGAATTTTCTCATAAATTATAAAGGTGCATTTATAATAATATCCCATGACAGATACTTTCTCGACCGTGTATGTAACAAAACCTTTGAACTTGAAAACGGTTCTCTGACATCATATAACGGTAACTATACGCGCTATCTTTCGCTGAAAGAAGAGGCTCGCCTTGCAAAACAGCGTCAATATGACAACACAACACGGGAAATACGCCGCATTGAAGGTATTATAGAGCAGCAAAAGCGCTGGAACCGCGAAAAAAACATAAAAACTGCCGAAAGCAAACAGAAAATCGTTGACAAGCTTGAGCAGTCACTTGAACGCCCCGACGCTTTGCCCGAAAAAATACATTTTAGCTTTCACATAACCGCCGCCGGCGGAAACGATGTGCTCACATGCCGCAATCTTTCCATGGCATACGGCATACACAAGCTTTTTTCGGGAATTGATATTGACATAAAAAAGAAGGAGCATGTTTTTCTGCTCGGTGAAAACGGCTGCGGAAAAACAACACTGTTCAAAATTCTGACAGGTGACCTCTCCCCGATTGACGGCGAAATACGCTACGGTTCAAATATCGAAGCCGGCTATTATGACCAGACACAGGAAAATCTGCACTATGATAAAACGGTGATTGATGAAATATATGACGAATATCCGAAAATGAGCCTTACTGAGGTACGCAACGCCCTGGCTGCATTTTTGTTCGTCGGAGATGACGTTTTTAAACCCGTAAACACATTGTCGGGCGGCGAACGTGCAAAGCTGTCGCTTTTGAAGCTCATGCTCTCGGGCGCAAATCTGCTTTTGCTTGATGAGCCAACAAACCATCTTGACATAAGTTCGCGCGAGGCGCTCGAAAATGCTCTTCTCGGCTATGAAGGCACAATTTTCGCTGTATCACATGACAGATATTTCATAAATAAGCTTGCCGACAGAATTTTATATATGCAGTCGGGCGCACTTTGCGGCTACAGCGGAAACTATGACTACTTTTTAGAAAAATTTACGCCTGCCGCAAGCACAAAGGAAACTGCAAAAGTGTCCGGCAAAGAAAGCTACCTTGAGCAAAAGCGCATTGAGTCGGAAAAGCGCAAAGCCGCAAACAGGCTTGCCCGTACCGAAAAGCGCATAGATGAGCTTGAAGGTGAGATAGATGAAAAAAACAAACTGCTTCTCAGCGAAGAATACGCGACCGACTATGTGAAAGCAACAGAGCTGTCGGGGCAAATCGAAACCCTTCAAAAAGAACTTGATGAGCTGTACGAAGAGTGGGAAAATTTAAGCGAACAATAAATTTAAGGGACTGAGGCATTTTGCCACGGTCCCCTTTTTGTATAAAAAATGCTGTCCGCTGCACGGGCGGATATTTATTATTTTCTGCATGCAAATGCAAATTCTCATTTTTCCTTTTTATAAACCAGTTTTGAGAAAAATTTATATCCGAATTCATAGCGATTCATGCCTGCCCAATATCCAAAAAACGAAAATACCGGCATGAATACATATGACAAAATCCAGTACAGCAAACTTACTGTGCCATTCTGCCCTATCCTGAACGCGTCAAACGTAAAGTTCCAGCCTTTAAACAAGCTTTGCAGCACAAGCTGAGCTTTCATCTGTGTGTCATAATCCGCAAATACGTGTTTAAAACTGAAATCGTACAAAAATGTCAGAACAAGCGTAATTGCAAGCGTCGCCACAGGCAAAATAAGCCCTTTTGCCGCATATGCCTTATGCTTTGAATAGCTTTTTATGTCTTTATCCGCAATTTTATATGCAGCCGAATATATCATAATCGCATATACCGCACTGAGCACGATATCCATTATGTACCAGCCTGTCTGCGAACCGAGAATTATATAAAACACCATCGGTCCCAAAAGCAGACAGAACAGCTGCGCTTTTATGTGGGCATATGTCATTTTAAAGCATACTTTCAAATAATGCGTCAGCATAGTTTATTTCTCCTTTGCATCTGTTTTCCATTTTCCCGAGATATAAAAACATGCTCCTATTATCATCGGCACAAATCCGGCAAGCACATCTCCCATCCAAAATCCCAGGCAGCCCATGCCGCAGCCAAATCCGAGTAATGCCGCAATTCCTATTCTTCCTATAATACCGTCAATAATCGCCACAGCAAGGTTCAGTTTTGTGTTTCCCGAACCGTTGATAAGCGAAAAGCTGACACTTCTTGTTGCCGCTCCGAAAAAATTCAATATAATCGGCAGTGTTAATATTCCCGCCGCCTCAAGAACTGCCCTGTCCGACGTAAATGTCTCAAAAATACCGTCCGGACAAATCAGCATAGCCGCCGTAAGCACACATGTGACAGCCATTCCGCACGATGCCACGGTCAGCAGTATACGCGGTACGCGTTCGTCCTTTTTTGCGCCGAGATTTTGTCCCGTCATGCCGCTCCCTGCGGTAGTGAACGAATTTGAAACAACTGCAATCATCGTATTGATTTTGTTGTATATTCCCGCAAGCGCCGAATACACAACGCCGAACATATTAATCCATGACATCAGTATAATTTTTGAAAGACTGATTGCGGCAGACTGAATTGCCATCGGTATACCAAGCGCCACAAGCCTCGACAGCGTCCGCCGTTCAATCCTGAAACTGCCGATTTTAAAATCAAAGCAAAAGCTTTCTCTGCGCATATACAGGTAAATTATCGACACAACAAAGCTTACCCCTTGTCCGATAACGGTTGCCAAAGCTGCTCCGAACACCTCCATGCCCATATATGCCACAAAAACAACATCAAGCACAATATTTAAAACCGCCGCAACGGCAATGAACACAAACGGACGCTTGCCGTCGCCCATACCGCGCAAGATTGCACATACTATGTTGTATCCGTATATAAATACAAGCCCGACAATGCACGTAACTGTGTAATCAAGTGTGTATCCGTATGACTCCGCAGGCGTATTCAGCCATTGTAGTATCGGTTCTCGTATAACATAACAGACAGCCGATATGACCACTGCCGCTATAAATAAAAACGTAAACATTGTGCCGATTGTGCGCTGCACATTATCAAATCTTTTTGCGCCGACGTCCTGCGATATTATAACCTGTCCCGCAGAAGAAAATCCCATCGCGACAAATGTGAGAAGATGCAGCACATCGCCGCCGATTGATACGCCCGACATAGCCGCACCGCCCAAACACTGTCCCACAACAATCATGTCAACAATATTGTATATTGCTTGCAGTGCATTTGAAAGGAACAGCGGAAATGCAAATTTCAATAGCTGCTTTGTAACATTTCCCTGTGTTAAGTCACTAATCATTGTATTGCTCATTTGTATACTTCTCCCCCAAAAACTGCCTTATACCTGTACGTGCGGAGGCGTCTGATTTATAATAAGCACGTCGTCCTCTCTTATAACTGTTCTTCCGCGCGGTATCAGAATTTTATTATTTCGTTTTATCACAACCACCAGCCTGTCCTGACCGAATTTTATCTCGGACAAAGCCTTTCCGAACCACTCATTGTCCTTCTCTATTCTGATTTCCGTAAGCGAACCGAGTGCGTCCCCGTTCAGCGACGGACCGCTGAGAACAACAGTATCTCCCGCCATCAGAACTATGTTGCCCTTAGGGATTATCTGCCGGTGTTCTCTTATTATCAGCACAACCAAAACATCGGGCAAAAGCTCTATATCCCTGATTTTTTTATTTACCCATGGGTGTTCAAATGTTATAAGCTGTTTTATAAACTGTATCGGAACCTCCTCTGTGTAATCACTGAAGGTTTTCATTACGTCGCTCTTGTCATCAATCATCTTCATTCTTTTCGCCATAAACGGCAGAAGCGAGCCCTGAAACAATATTGAAAACAGTACGATAAAAAATACAACATGGAACACGTCATTTTTCATATATGCCGAGCTGACGGTTGCCATTATGGCAAACACGATTGATGCTGCTCCCCTGAGTCCCGACCATGCAACAATCATCTGCTGATTTATCGGACAGCGGAACGGGCTTAAAATTGCAAACACCGACACGGGTCTTGCGACAAATGTCAAAAACAGCGCTATAAGCAGCGACGGAAGCATGATTGACGGAAGCTGTGACGGGAAGGACAAAAGTCCCAAAAGAAAAAATATTACAATCTCAACCAAGCCCGTAACTCCGTCGAAAAAATGCACAAGTGACTTTTTGTTGCCTATCGGCAAATTGCCCAGTATAATTCCCGTTATATATACACTCAGATATCCGTTTCCGTCCACAACCGCAGCGCCGGCATACGATATGAGAGCCACTGCGAAAACAAGAATTGAGTCGTAGCCGTCGGCAAAGTTTTTCATGCGTTTCAGCACAAAATATGCCGCATACGCCACCGCTATTCCTATTATAATTCCGTATACAATCTGTGCAAACACCATATATGTAAGCTTCCAACCGCTCGACTGTCCGCTCATAAGTGACAGCGTTATAACGGTCAGTATGTTTGAACAGGGGTCGTTGCTTCCGCTTTCGATTTCAAGCATTGATGCCGTGTTGTATTTCATATTAAGCCTTTTTGAACGCAGCACCGAAAACACCGACGCCGCGTCTGTCGAACTTATTACCGAACCCATAAGCATACTTTCAAGAAGGTCAAATTTCAGAACATAATAACAAAATACTCCAACCACTCCCGCTGTCATTACAACGCCCAAAGACGACAGCAAAATCGCTTTTGCGGCAACAGACTTACCCTGCTTCCAGTTTGTGCCGAAACCGCCGTAGAACATAATAAATATAAGCGCCACAGAACATATCTGTTCGGCAAAGGTATAATTATCAAAAGGTATTTTCACAATTCCGTCCGAACCGAATAACATTCCAAGAAATATAAATACAAGCAGTGTCGGCAGACCAAGCTTTGCAGACACCTTGCTGAGTGATAAACAAGCCAGAATTACCAATGCTATAATCAGAATATAAAACGCCAAGCTGCTGCCCCCTTTTGTATGTAATATTTTCCCTTTATATTTAATTATATTATCTGTAAATTCACATAATGTTTTTTATGCAAACATATATAAACAGTTTACCATAAACCGTCCGTAAAGTCAAGATTTGCCGCAAAAAACTCCGTCAAATCCGCCTGTTTAAGGCAATTAAAAAAACACGATCGGCTGTATGCCGACCGTGCCTTATTCATTTTATTATTTTTACGGTAATTGTAATATTCCCGTATCAGATAAAACTCACGCTTTGCCGTCGCAGCCGAGAACGTTTACAATCTTCTTCTTTACCAAATCCTTGATAGCCTCTCTTGCCGGCTTCAGATACTGTCTGGGATCGAAGTGTGACGGATTTTCAGCAAAATACTTTCTGATTGTACCTGTCATTGCAAGACGCAAATCCGAGTCAATGTTGATTTTGCAAACAGCCGATCTTGCAGCCTGACGCAACATATCCTCGGGGATACCGATTGCATCGGGCATATTTCCGCCGTTTTCATTTATCATCTTTACATACTCCGGAATAACCGATGATGCGCCGTGAAGCACAATCGGGTAACCGGGGAGCTGCTTTGTAACCTCTTCAAGGATATCAAATCTGAGCTGCGGCTTCTGACCGGGCTTGAACTTATATGCGCCATGGCTTGTACCGATTGCTATTGCAAGCGAGTCAACGCCTGTGCGCGATACGAAATCAACAACCTCTTCCGGTCTTGTGTAGGAAGCGTCCTCAGCCGATACGTTAACCGCATCTTCAATACCTGCAAGTCTTCCAAGCTCGCCTTCTACAACAACTCCGCGGTCATGCGCATACTCAACAACCTTCTTCGTTACAGCTATATTCTCTTCATAAGGAAGATGTGAACCGTCTATCATAACCGATGTGAAACCGCCGTCTATGCATGATTTGCAGAGCTCGAACGAATCACCGTGGTCAAGATGAAGCACTATCGGAAGCCCTGTTTCGATAATTGCAGCCTCAACAAGCTTTACAAGGTAAGTATGGTTTGCATACTTTCTTGCGCCTGCGGAAACCTGAAGAATCAAAGGTGCGTTTACTTCCTTTGCAGCCTCCGTAATACCCTGAATAATCTCCATGTTGTTTACGTTGAAAGCACCGATAGCGTAGCCGCCCTCATATGCCTTCTTAAACATTTCTTTTGATGTTACTAATGGCATTAATATCACTCCTTGTTATATTGTTACGTTAAAATTATATCACTAAACTGTAAAAATACAAGTCTTTTGTTAAATTTTTTTCAAATATGGCAAAACTTTCGTGAAACAATTCTTTTTTTCACGAAAAATTTAAAAAATTACGGTTTTTTTCATCAATCTGCATAAAATATTTGTAAAATTATTTTGTTGACATATTTATGTATAAAAGAGTATAATAAAGAAAGTAAGTATTTTTAAATCTACGCACAAGGAGGTTGTCAGTTTATATGGATACCGATCCGTATGTCAGTAGAAACTTTATAACATCAAATTCTTATGCGACAGCCTTTGTGTGCCAAATCGCGGTTCTGTAGCTTTTTACTTATGCCTGCCGGTACATACAAGGTTTTTTGCGCATGAGGAAATCATGAGAAAAAACTTATCGAAAGCAGGTGAAAACATGATTAGTATATACCGTACTGATGATGAAAAAGTAAACGTATTGAATAAGTATGAACCCGAATGTTGGATTCACCTTGTGGCGCCGACAAGCCCCGAGCTTGCGCAGGTTATTGAGCAGACAGGCGTTGAGCCGGATTTTCTGCGCGCCCCCCTTGATGAAGAGGAACGTTCGCGTATTGAAACAGAAAATTTGCAGACTTTGATTATCGTTGATACTCCCCTTATGGAAACCGAAGATGACGCGGAAGAATATGTCACGATACCTATGGGTATTGTTTTGCTTGAAAACTGCATTATTACCGTATGCCTGAAAGACGCTCCCCTATTAAAAGATTTTTATAAAGAGAGAGTGCGCGGCTTTTCGACAAAAAAACGCAACAGGTTTATTCTTCAGATACTCTACAGAAATGCTGCAAGATTTTTGTTTTACCTCAGACGAATTGACCGCAAAAGCAACCATGTTGAAAACGAGCTTCATAAATCAATGAAAAATAAGGAACTTCTGTCAATGTTTAAACTCGAAAAAAGCCTTGTGTATTTTTCCACATCGCTCAAAGGAAACGAGGCTGTTCTCGAGCGTCTTTTGCGTATGACATTTATAAGGCAGTATCCCGATGACACGGATTTGCTTGAAGATGTTATCATCGAGAATAAACAGGCAATCGAAATGTGTACAATTTACCGCGATATTCTTTCGGGAACCATGGACGCCTTTGCCTCTGTTGTATCAAACAATCTGAATATCGTCATGAAAATACTTACTCTGATAACAATTATTATGACGATACCGACTATTGTGGCAAGCTTTTGGGGCATGAATGTCGCAGTTCCCTTCAGTGAAAACCCTTACGGTTTCTGGTTTGTAATGGGTATAAGCATTCTTTTGTCAGGCATTGTTGCAATTATAATGAAAAAGAAAAAAATGTTTTAGAAAACTGTTGACACAAATACAATATTAAGTTATACTATATGAGTAAGATACAAGATGTTGTGTCTTACTCATAATTATATTATATATTTTTTAGAAGGAGTTGAATATTATGAAAAAATTTGTATGTCCCGTTTGCGGTTATGTTTATGAAGGTGAGCACGCTCCCGAAAAATGTCCCCAGTGCGGTGTTGACGGCTCAAAGTTCACCGAAATTACAGACGGCGGTCTTAACTATGCATGTGAGCATGTTATAGGTGTAGGTGCAAAGGATAAAGTTGAGACTGACGTTTACGAAGGTTTAAAGGCTAATTTTGAGGGTGAGTGCTGTGAGGTCGGCATGTATATAGCTATGAGCAGACAAGCTATAAGAGAAGGTTACCCCGAAGTCGGTGAGTTTTATATGCGCGCAGCTCTTGAAGAAGCTGAACATGCAGCAAAATTTGCAGAATTGCTCGGCGAGGTTGTTGTTCCCTGCACAAAGACAAATCTTCAGATGAGAGCTGAGGCTGAATGCGGCGCTACAGCAGGAAAGTTTGAACTTGCAAAGCGTGCAAAGGAGCTTGGCTACGATGCAATTCATGACACAGTTCATGAAATGGCAAAGGACGAGGCAAGACACGGAAAAGGCTTTGAGGGTATGCTCAAGAGATACTTTGGTTAATATATAAGGTGATTTATGATGGAAAATTATACGATTTGTAATTGTAAAAAAGTGACTTATGCGGACGTTGAAAACGCACTTCATCGTGAAGCAAAATTTGAAAATGTGGAAAAGGCGTTTGAAGATGTTCAAAGAATTACAAAGTGTTCAACAGGATGCGGCGGATGCCATGATAAAATTATGGACACAATATCTCAAATAATGAGCAAATAAACCAAAAACTAATGTAAAAGGAGGCTTTATTATGAAAAAATATGTATGTCCCTGCGGTTACGTTTATGACCCTGCTATCGGCGATCCCGATAACGGAATTGCCCCCGGCACAGCATGGGAAGATGTTCCCGAAGAATGGGTATGTCCAACTTGCGGTTTGGGTAAAGATGTATTTGAAGAAGAATAAAATTTAAAAAATCATTTTCGGATTTTGAAAACAGGGATTTGTGCTATATGTGACAATCCCTGTTTTTTTGCAGAAGAAAAATCCTGCTCAGGCGCGCCATATTATAACGCTGAATAATTACAAACTGCATATCAAACAGCGCAGATGCAACAGAGGTTATTATAAAAGGAAGCGCACCCCCGATACATACTGAAAACAAAATCGGCACAAAGCTCAGCAAAACAATAATTTCATGACCAATCCGCGAATTGTTCATGTTGTGCATAAGCTCGCTGTACGAATTGCTTTTCAGAGAAAAAAGAGCCGGATTATATGTCAGTGCATGTTTTTTCCATTTTTTCAGCTTTATTTTATCATAAAACACTCTTTCGGTGTCCCCTATCTCAAACAAAGCCGTATCAGTTTTATTTTTTCGGCACAATGTAACCGTCAAACCCACAATAATTCTCATTGCAAAATGGTAGAAAACAGTAAAAAATGTCACCGCAAGCGAAAAAAGCGCCTCAGTCATAAAAAATATATATAATCCAAGACATATAACGCCGAAAACAAATGACAGCGCCGTTCCTGCCGCAACAACTTTTTTCATCTTTTCCCCCACCCCGCTGCATCATGTGCCGTATAAAAATCAGTCGCTTATTTTTTCAACATGAGGACAGTCTATCTCTTTTCTGTATGCAGGTTTTGCCCATTCAACCGCATTTTTTATAACCCTCTGCACGCTCGGGTTATAAAATGTCGGATAGCTCTCATGTCCGGGCTGAAAGTAGAAAATTTTGCCGTTGCCGCGCTGATAGCAGCAGCCGCTTCTGAATACTTCTCCGCCCTCATAGCTTCCTATGAACACAAGCTTATCCGGCTCAGGTATACTAAAAGGTTCGCCGTACATTTCCTCATGCTCAACCACAAAATATCTGTCAATTCCGCGCGCAATTGGGTGCGACGGGTCAATCACCCATACTCTTTCCTTATCGCCATGCTCTCTCCAAGAAAGACTGCACGGCGTACCCATCAAAAGCTTAAACGGCTTTGAATGATGTCCCGAATGAAGTGCGATAAAGCCCATTCCGCTATGTACAGCATCGCGCACGTCACACGCAACCTTATCGCTTACTTTGTTGTGTCCCGCATGCCCCCACCATAAGAGCACATCAACCGTCTGCAAAAATTCGGGCGTAAGCGCCTGTTCGCAGTCATCCAGAGTTGTTGTGACAATTTCATATTCTTTCGGCAAAAAATTCTTTATCGCCGTATGAATACCGTCCGGATATATTTCCTTTACCTCTTCAATCTCTTTTTCATGAATAAACTCGTTAAAAATTGCAACCTTCATAATTTTTCCTCCTTGTTAATTCCATATACGCAATTGCAAATGTGCATAACCGCTGCATCGCACATGTTTGCAAGCTGTTTTGACACAGCAATTATAGCACATGTTTTTTTCGTTTGCAATACACTTTTCCGATTATTCAGTGTACTTTTTTGACTGATTTTAGCGTTTTATATCATAACCGCAAAACGGCTTGTCCCTGCTTCGGTTCAATATTTTATCACACGTTTTAATATGTAAACATATTATGTAATGTACATTACTAAACGTACAAAAAGATATATGAAAGGAGGTCGCATATGCTTAATTATGAATGTGATTTCACAGCCGCAACACCTATGCCGCGTGTCGGTTATGCATACGTACCGATGCAAGTTATGAATGAAACATACGAGCCGTCAAAAGGGCTTATAAGGGGCACAATTTTTCCCGAGCTTGATATTCCTATGGAAAAATACGGCAAACAATATACCTCAGAGGCTTAAATACACTGCGCTCAGATTATTTGCTCCCTATTAATAAGGGCGATTTAATTATACTTGTTTAACAAATTTTACATTGTCATAAGACAATAGATAGGAGCTTAAAATGGATATCTCTAACACTTTTCAGCAATCAAGCGAACGCGAAAGGCTTCTGAATGAGCTCAGAAGCTACAAGTTTGCCGCATATGACCTTGCGCTGTTTTTAAATACTCACCCGACCGATAAAAAGGCCCTTGAAATGCATAAGGCTTTATGTGAAAAAGCTCAGGCGGCGGCAGAACAGTTCCAAAAGAACTTTGGTCCTCTTACCATGTCAGGTGTAAAGAACACCGAATGCTGGGACTGGATCAGCGACCCATGGCCATGGGAAGAACAATAAAAGGAGGAATTTCAGACATATGTGGGAATATCAAAAGCATCTTCAGTTTCCTGTAAACATAAAAACCCCTAACCCAAAGCTTGCCAACTTTATAATCAGTCAGTACGGCGGACCGAATGGAGAAATGGGAGCATCTATGCGCTACCTCGCACAGCGTTTCTCCATGCCAAACGAGGTTACACGTGCAACTTTGAATGATATAGGCAGCGAAGAACTTGCACATCTTGAGATTGTGGGCACACTTGTGCGGCAGCTTGCAAAAAACGCGACAACAGGGCAGATTGAGAACAGTCCTCTTGCACAGTATTTCATTGACCACGGCAGAAGCGTGTACCCGTCCGATGCAACAGGCAATCCGTTCAGCGCTATGTCGTTTGCAGTATCAGGCGACCCTATAACCGACCTTGTTGAGGATTTGGCAGCAGAGCAGAAGGCGCGCGCAACATACGATAATATTCTGCGCGTATCAGATGATCCCGATGTAAATAAAGTAATAAAGTTTTTGCGCGAACGTGAGGTTGTACACTTCCAGCGTTTCGGTGAAGCGTTAAACTATGTACAAAACCGTCCGCAGCAAAAAAAGTACTTTATGGGTAACATGAATACCGAAAAATAAAAACATCTTTTCATCTGCAAATTCAAATATAAAACAAGACTGCAAAATCACACTTTTGCAGTCTTGTTAACTGTGCATATATTCATTTGTTTCAGATTTCAAAAGAAAACAGGAATCATAGAATTCGCCGCAACTATGAGCGGAATTGTAAAAATCGACATTATTGTGTTGATTGCCACAAGCTCCGACGCATACCCCGCATCAAGTCCGTATTTTGCGGCAAAAAGAGCCGATGCCGTTGCGCACGGGCACGCTGCCGGTATGACAACGGCAACCGCAACCTCGGGCGGAACTATATACGTTTTCATCAGAAGCACGGAAATCATCGGAATTATTATCAGTCTTGTGAGCGAAACCGCATAAAGACTCGGATTTACAAAAGCCTTTTTAAAGTCAACATCCGCCAAAAATACACCGAGCAAAAGCATTGCAAGCGGCGTATTAAGCCCCGCCATATAATCAACAGCCGTGTATATAATTTCAGGAAGGCGTATCTGCGCAAAAAACAGCGCAAGTCCGACAACAACTCCGAGCACGCCCGGGTTTATAATTATTTTTTTCAGCGAAAGACTTTTTTTGTCCTGTGTATATAAATATATTCCGTGCGTCCAGTTAAAAACATTAAATATGGCAAGATATGCCGCACCGTAGAAAACGCCCTGTATCCCGAGCACCGCCTCCAGAAGCGGTATTCCCATAAATCCGCAGTTTGAATATGAACTGCAATATGTATCGATTATTGATTTCGGCGTCTTTTTCCTGCCGAAAATAAGTGATGACACAACAATGCTTACGATGTTTATAACAATCGCCGCCGCAAACGCAACAAGCAGATTTCCCACAAGGTCAAGCTGCAAATCCACCTGATATGCCTTTATAACAACGCATGGCGTAACAAATATAAGAAGTATATCCGAAAGCTGTTTCGACCCCTCCGAAGTAATCATCTTGCTCTTTTTTGCTGTAAATCCGAGCAGAATTATTATAAACATTATAAAAACCTGCACGGCAACATTTACCGATAGTTCCATTTTCCGTTCCCCCGTACTCTGCACAAAAAACTATTTTCGTATCAATTTTACTTTTCCGCTCATAAGAACATCTGCAAGCGCTTTTTCGTCCGCAAGCCTTGTTTCCGTAATAATTCCGCCGCGTGCCGCATCCTCCGGCTGATGGCAGTCCGAACCGCTGCTCATTTTCAGATTAAACTTTTCCGCCCACATAAGCGCAATATCATTTCTCGAATCATGGCGCATATTGCCGTTATACGCCTCAACTCCGTCAAGCAGCTCGGGATTTGTGACCGTCATATGGTTGCGGAACGGGTGTGCCTGAAATACCGCCATGTCGTTCTTATGCGCCAGCTCTGAAAATCTCTCAATCCCCATATCCATAATATTTGTATTTTTTCTTATAAACTGTTCCGTAAGCCCATATACAAGATAATCGTTTGCATTCTCATAAAACGTAAGCTCCATACCGAGCAAAATATCAATTTTGCCTTCGGCGGCTTCTTTTGCCGCATAATACCCGCGCAAAAAATAATCCGCCATTTCGCTCATCTTCAGTGAAGGCTGATTTCTGAAGGTGTACGGCGAAAAATGGTCCGTTATTACAATTCCGTCATATCCTGCGTCCGTGTAGGCTTTAACAACCTCCCGTGCACGCATTCTTCCGCACATACTCACCTCGCTCGTATGACAATGCATTTCATATTTGAATTCAGGCATACACAAAACTCCCTTGGTTTTATTTAAAAGCACATTTTATTATTATAACAAATTATTTCGTCAATTTCCACCACATTATTAAATTTTATATGATTTTTTTACATGAACATCAAAACAGCGCCCTCTGACGCTGTTTTATATTAATTATATAACAAAATTTACTTTATAACCGCAATTGCCGTACAACCTCTCTCTGCCGCTATTTATCCGCTCCCGAATTAATATGCCATGACGCGGCATCGGCAAACACGTTTCCGTCGGCTGCCGACTCGGCTCCTTTGATTTTATTGTTCACAAGCAGCACATCGCACCCTATCGACAGCGAAACTATCGGCATTTCGCTCAAAAAAGCCTCGGCAAGTTCACTGTAACACCTCTCAAATTCCTCCATACTCTGTGCCCCCCTGCTTCTTTGCACAAGCGTATCAAATCTTTCGTCCGAAAATGAGCCATAGCTCGTTCCGCCATGCGCAAACACCGATAAATCAAGATTATTTCCGATTTTAACCTCGCCCGCAAACATGTCGTATGAGCCCGACTTTATACGCGCCTCATATTCGGCAAAGCTTAGCCTTTTTACGCTCACATCTATGCCTATTCTGCCCATGCAAGCCTGTATGGCGTCCGCAGCTGCACAGCGCAGCTCGTTTTCCGAATTTACAATCAGGCTGAGCGACAGCTTTTTGCCGTCCTTTTCATATATTCCGTCCTCACCTTTTACGTATCCCGCCTCACTCAACAGGCTTTCCGCCCTGTCCGTATCTGTTTCCGATGAATATATATTTTTATAATACCTTGAAGCCGGTGAAATCGGCACACTGACGCTTTGCGCCCGTCCGAAAAATATATTTTTGCTTATATCCTTTCTGTCCGCTCCGTATGACAAAGCGCGTCGCACCTGAGATAACGCCAGATGCTCGTTATTTACATTCAATCCGATAAATGTAATCATACCGTTTGTATACGATATCTCTCTGAAATTTCCCTTCGGATTATATGCGCGCATTTCGCTGCCCGTAAAATATGCCGCGTCAACCTCCCCGATTTCAAGCGCTCTGACAAGCGTTTCCTTGTCCGGCACCTGCTTTACCATTATTTCTTCTATATGCGGCTTTGATGATACCGTATAGTCCTCATTTTTCACAAGCCTCATCGTACGGCTCAAATCCGATTCCGCATATCTATACGGCCCCGTACCGACAGGAACATATTGCTTAAGGTTTTCTCTGCAATCGGTACCGCTTTTTATAATCGGTATATCCAAAAGATTTATAAAACCGGCGTCAGGCTCTTTCAGCGTTATTATAAACTCTCCCTGCCCCACACGTCTGTATGACGAAACATTCGCCAGCCTCTCCTTATAAGGACTCTGTTCAAGTCTCTCAATCATGCGGAAAGTGTACTCAACATCAGAAGCGCCGAACTCACTCCCGTCATGCCATCTGACCCCGCTTTTAAGCTCAAACGCAAACGCGCGTCCGCCGTCGGATATTGTATATCCGCTGCACAGACACGGTTCTGCCGTAAAATCGCTTTTGCGGCGTATGAGCGAATCGTACACAAGCGCACTGACCTGAGTAACCGACTGCGAAACGGTCGCAATCGGGTTGTATGTATCAAAATTGTATACACCTATGCTAATGCTGTTTGATGATACCGATGACGCGGCTTTATCGTGCATATTCTGCGTTTCTCCGCCCGAGCATGCGCACATAAATATAAGCAGCACGACAGCCGTCACTGCCGCCGTCAGTTTTAAAGCTTTATCCCTGTTTCTCATATCAATCTCCATTCCAACCTCTGCCGTCAGCATTGCGTTATTTCAGCTCCATAAAAGCTCCCATCAGCCCCATTTTTCCATTCTGCGCACGGCTTGAGAAAAATTCGTCATTTCTGCAGCAGGTGCATATGCCGGCAAGCGTAATATTTTCGCCGTTCACGCCCGCGTCCGTAAGCTGTTTTGCAATCACGCCCCATAAATCAACGTGATATTTATTGCCGTTTTTCATAGAAAATGATCTGTCAAACTCCTTTGCCACATCTTCATCAACCTCAAAACAGCACTGCCCTATCGAAGGTCCTATAGCGCAGAGTATATCCCTCGGCTCAGAGCCGAACTGTGACATCATGGTTTTTATAACCTCCCCCGAAATGTTTTTTGCCGTTGAGCGCCAGCCCGAATGTGCAAGCGCCGCAGCAGGTTTTTTTGTATCAAGAAAAAGTACGGGAACACAGTCTGCGCAGAAAACCACAAACGGCGCTTCCCTCTCTCCGCACACAAACGCGTCAACACCGACAATGTCGCTGCTGCGTTCAATTCCTTTTCCGCAGTCAGCCGCAGTGACAACATGCACCTTTTTTCCGTGTACCTGGTCCGACAGAACAAGCCTGCTGCTGTCAATTCCCAGCCCGCGGCATATTATCCGAAAATTTTCACGCACATTTTCGCGTGTGTCCTTCTTTTTAAATCCAAGGTTAAGCGATTTTGTTTCGCCCGTACTCACTCCGCCGAGCCGCGTGCTTATGCCATGGCGCACAAGCCCCGTGTTTTCAAATGAGGGCGCTGTATAGTACACAAGCTCTCCGGCAGCATGTCTTTCAAATCCCGTATTCATAATTTCCTCCGTTTCGGTCAAACAACATCAGTTAAAATAATCATACACATTCTGCGCCGATTTTTTATCAAGCCCCGACGCGATAAGTTCGTCAAGCGTTGCACGCGCGATATTGTCCATCGACTTAAAATACTTTATAAGTTTTTTCCTTCGTGTTTCGCCTATACCTTCAATCTCCGACAGCTCCGACGAAAGGCCTTTTTTTCCGCGCAGCTTTGTATGATAGCTTATTGCCGTTTCATGCACCTTTTCCGAAATACTGTAAACAAGATTGTATGCCGGAGAATTTTTCGGAAGTCCGATTTCACTCTCTCCGTCCGTAAGCGCCCTGAAACTGTGTTTGTCGTCTTTTACCATGCCTAAAAGAACCGTATCCGTAACACCGGTTTCCTCAAAGACCTTTCGTATTGCATGCACATGCCCTTTTCCGCCGTCAAGCAATATCAGCTCCGGCATGGGCAAAAACTTCGCCTTGTTTTTTTCAAGTTCTCCCGTTTCGATTTTATGCATTTCGCTTTTTGCCCTGTTTATTCTGCGCCGTATAACCTCAGACATTGCCATATAGTCATCTGCGCCTTTAAACGATTTTATCTGAAATCTGCGAGTAAGCGACGAATCATAGGCGCCGTTTCTGAAAGCAATCATAACGCCGACATTGTTTGTGCCGGAGATATTTGATATATCATAGCTCTCAATCCGCTTCGGCATATTTTCCATACCGATATATTCTCCAAGCTTTGATGCCGCATCAAACTCAGCCTCTTTTTTCAGCTGACCGAGCTTATAGTCATCAATGCTTATGTCTACATTTTTAAGTACCATTTTTATGAGAGCTGCCTTTTCGCCGCGCTGCGGCACCGTAATCTTTACCTTTCTGCCGAGTTTTTCGCTAAGCCATTCGCCGAAAAGTTCCCTTTCCTCCACATCATGCTGCATTATAACCTCGTTTGGTATATATGCCGCCTCAGCATAAAAACGCTTCAGAAACTCGGACATAATTTTCTCATCGTCAAGCTCCGCAATATCTTCTATAATATAACTCTGACGTCCCATTACACGCCCCGAGCGCACAAAAAATATCTCGGCAAACGCGCGTCCGTCATAGCACTTAAACGCGGCGATATCCTGATTTTCCATTTTTCCGCTGACAATTTTTTGTTTCTGCATCATAGCGTTCAGCGCATTTATTTTGTCGCGCAGCTGTGCCGCTTTTTCAAATTCAAGCCTTTCCGCCGCACTCTCCATATTTTGTGTAAGAACGGATATCAGCGATTCCGTTTTCCCCTCCAGAAATGAACAAATGTCCTCAAAAACCTTTCTGTAATCCGCCTGCGACACCTCGCCTCTGCATGGTGCAAAGCATTTGTTTATCTGATAATTCAGACACGGACGCCCCTTCCCTATGTCGCGCGGAAACACACGCGTACATGTCGGTATGAGAAAAACGCGCTTTATTATGTCAATAGTGCCCCTTACGACACTCATACCGGTATACGGTCCGAAATATCTTGCGCCGTCATTTTTCATCACGCGCGTCATCATAAGTTTCGGATACTCTTCATTCATTGTGACCTTTATATACGGATAATGCTTGTCGTCCTTTAAAAGTATATTATAATGCGGTCTGTGCTTTTTGATAAGGTTACATTCCAGCACAAGCGCCTCAATTTCCGAATCCGTCACAATATATTCAAACCATGCAATATGGCTTACCATCGCACGAACCTTTGCCGTGTGATTTTTTTGTGACATAAAATATTGACGCACCCTGTTTTTCAGTATTTTTGCTTTTCCGACATATATTATTTTATCATCTTTGTCGTGCATCAGATACACCCCGGGCTGCTCCGGAAGATTTTTCAATTGTTTTTTCAAATCAAACATTCGCTCACCCTTGCTCTTCGCATACTGACAACTGCGGACATTAAACAGCAAAAATCTATGCTGTACTTATTTTATCACATTATACATATATTTTGCAACAATATTGATTATATGATTAAATTTTTCATATTTTAAATTTTTTGATAAAGTCAAGGGGTTTGTGCGAAAAAATACGAAAAACTGCAACTTTCGTTAAAACTGCACAAAGGAAATGATTTTTACTTGTGCAGTTTTATGCGCTCATAAGGCTGTTAATGCAGGCCTCGTATAATTCAGCAGACGAATAATAGTTAAACATTTCTCTTGGGTAATCGTTGATCCACTTTTCAAGTTTGCGTATTTCGGCGGGTGTTGTGTTGGTAAAGTCATAGCCTTTGGGGTAATGGCGGCGTAGTCCATTGTGTGTTGACAGCAACCGCACTCAACCTTTCCACGAAGCGGATAGCTCCGCTGTTGTTTATGAAACAAATTCAAATGATACTCGGTCACAGCGATTAATCAAACTGTCGAAAAACCATTTTACTTATATATTGTTATTCCCAAGGATAACAGGCGAGTACAAGTACAAAAAGGAATGTTTTTCTTTCAAAATGTTGGACAATATGGAATAAAGACAATTACGACAGAGTATATGCGTGAGTTTTTTTCCACCAAATACAATATTACGCTTGAGTGTAAAACAATAGCTTCAAAATTGTTTCTTGAACGAATGATAAAAAAAGACAAAATATCAAAAATTATAATGACAAGAAATCACAAATCTGGAGATTCTGCAGATGACCTGAGTTTAGGATATGGGGTTGAAACACGAGTTATTGGTAATTTATCATTTGATGAAAATAAGTGGAAAAAAATTAAACGAAAAATTGATTATTTTACAGAAGGCAAATGTAACTTGTTTGAATTTGACAATGTAAAATACGATGGATTAAAGCTAAATGTTGAAATAGGTGGTAGATTGCGAACAATATGCAGGCAGGAAAGATGCATATGAAAATGCTACAGGAATAAAACTTAGTCATTATCCATCGTCCGGAAGGGATACGGACACCCAACAGAAGATGTTTTGAGTCGTTTGCGCGATGCGGATGTCAAAGTGTATCGTACCGATATGCAGGGTGATATTGTTGTGGAAAGTGACGGCAAAACTGTTACAATTACTACAGCTAAAAATAAAAACGTGCAAACCAACCCGACAGAAGAAGAAAAAACTTTATCCGCTCAAAATATTGAAAATTGCGAGGCTTTTGAATATATAGGCAATGCAAACACAAAAAAATTCCACTATCCTAATTGCAGTGCTGTTTCTCAGATGAAAGAGAAGAACAAAGTTTACTTAAATTGCACTCGTGGTGAAGCGTTACAAGACGGATTCAATCCTTGCGGAAAATGTAATCCGTAATATAAAATTGTGCATAATGCAGAAAATGATAATTTCATACTTTAAAAGGATGACAAATTTCGATTTATGTGATATAATTATAAATAACTATATGATTTTGTCAAAAGACTATAAGTTTGGATTCGGATAACAGTATAGCAGCCATATTGTAAAAAAATTACCGAAGCTGAAAGGAGGTTTTAAGAATGATTATTTCTATATGTGATGACCAAATAAATGAACTTGAAAACATAAAGCAAATTGTATTGGAATATGCAAAAACACATCCTGAGCTGCATATTAGCGTTAACTGTTTCTTAAATCCTCTTGATATGTTAGACGATATAGCAAAATGCGGTGCCCCGGATATTGCGTTACTTGATATATGTATGCCCGGCGTTTTAGGGACTGAAATTGCAAAGGAACTCCAAAACAAAAGTGATGAAAGTACAGACGTCGTTTTTTTAACGACAAGCTCTGAATTTGCGGTTGAAGCATTTGCACTGCATGTTAATGACTATTTAACAAAACCTTTCACAAAAGAAAGGCTTATCGACACACTCGACAGGATCATTGAAAAAAGAAACAAGCGTTTATTTGTGCCTGTGAGCTGTGGTCGTGAAATACACCGTATTGATTTATATCAAGTAATTTATGTTGAATCGAAAAATCACAATGTTGAAATATTCTTAAAATCCGGGAAAAACATAAAAACACGCACTCCCCTCGCCGATATAAAAACTTTATGCCATAAGATTAAAGGGTTTATATCTGTCGGTGCCTCATATATTGTAAATCTAAGATGCGTGCAAAGCATTCTTCAAACCGAACTCATTTTGATAAACGGACAAAGAATACCGATTCCGAGACGCTTGCAAAATGATGTAAAAGAACAGTATTTCAGTTTCTACATAGAGGAGGCGACAAAATAATGATGTATGCATTTACGGTAATGACATTGCTCGGGATTTCACATTTCCTTTTCTTTTGGGTAATGACAGAGCCTAAATATTCAAGAAGTAAGACGGCACTGATTTATTCGGGATTTGTTGTTTTGTTCGTGTGCCTTACAACGCTTATTTATGCGATATTCGGAAATAGTATCGGCTACTTCTCAATAGCCTTTACGAGTACAATAGTTGTGGCATTTTTAATTTTTCTGTTTACCTCAGCCGACCCGATCTGTAAAAAAGTTTTTCTGTTCATAAGTTATGCAAATGCATTTTGTATATTTGTGTGCATTTCACTTATGCTGTGCAGAGTATTGTTCAAAGGAGCACCCGACATTTTTGTGTATTATGCGAGGAATATCGTAAGAACGGTTTTGTTTCTTCCTATGGCTTATGTATATGTGCGGTTTTTGCGTCCATCGGTAAGAGCAGTATCCGGACAGCGGCGAAAAACATGGTATTCCATATTAACCGTTTCATTTTTGTTTTTGGTGATTTTTGCATTATTTGTAATGATATTTTCTGACAAGTACGAACGCATAGGCGATTATGCCCCGTTTTTTGCAGTTTCCGTTTTGATATACGCATCAATTCTATGGGTTATATTCGGCACAATTAAGTCTATGATAGATGAAAGCAACACGGAATTAATTAACCAAAACATAGCTTATCTGCAAGGACAGCTTAAGACCGCAAAAGAAAATGAACTGTCGGCAAAAACAGTCCGCCACGATTTCAGACACCATAATCAGAATATTGAAACTATGCTTGAAAAAGGGGAAGTTGATGAGGCTTTATGTTACTTGAAACAATACAATGACAGCTTAGATGAAATAAAGCCGAATGATTTTTGCCCCAACATTACAGTGAATGCTATTTTGACCAGTTTTTATACAAATGCGCAAAAGAACGGTCTTTCAATTTCCATTGAAGCAGATACCGCAGAACACACCGCCATATCCGATATGGATTTTGTGGCTGTTTTGTCGAATCTTTTGGAAAATGCCGTAAACGGCTGTGTTGAATGTCAATCTGACGGCAAAATAACAGTGAATATCCGAACGGTCGCAAATAAGATTGTGATTGTGTGTTCCAACCCTTGCAGAAAAGATATTCAGATAGAGAACAATATGCTTAAAAAACGAGGTATCGGTATTTCCAGTATTCTTTCGGCAATCCGAAAATATGACGGCGACATAAAATACAGTTATGAGAATAATATACTGACAGTTTGTATTATTTTGAATTTTTAAAATCTAAAGACCAATTACGCTTCAAAATCAACCAATTACGACAAAAACCATCCGCAAGGGTGGTTTTTTGTTATAATGGTAATGGTTTTTTGTTGTACTTTAAGTTTGATTGAATGCTCGGAGGTGAAAATATTGTTTTTCAGAAAGAAAAAAATCACATTTGATCAAGTGGCAAAATTTAATTACGAATTGGATACCAATGAGAAATTAAAAGAGGAGCTTAAAAACCTTGCATTATGCAGAAACGATATAAGTAAGACCGAATATCTGTCAAGGATGCTTAGCTTATTTAGCAACGAGGGGATTAATATTACTCTCAAAGAACTTGATATGCTCCTTTTACTGCGAAAAAAGACAGACCAAATGCTTCTGGAAAGAAACAAGTAACCTAATAATATATAAATATATAAAAAATAAATTTGAGAGGTGCAAAATGATGTTTAAAAAAGTGAAAAGTTTATTATCACTGCTTATCTGTATATCGGTATTGTGTACCGTTATGCCGATAACAAGCTATGCAGCAGATGCAGCGGAAAATGTGGCAAGCGTTACATTTAACGGGAACACAGAATATTACACAACAATCGACGATGCGTGGAATGCGGCAGTTGCGTTGGATACCGCTGCGGAAAATAAAGCAACGATTAAGCTACTTGCTGATTGTACGGCAGAAAATACGCTCACAAATAC
>CAKSHB010000008.1 GCA_934456295.1 uncultured Clostridia bacterium
AGCTTGCGGCGGTTGAGCCGAGTGCGGTTTTGCCGGGCGGCGGAAGCCAGCTTGTGAACATATGGGGCGGCAGCTCGTTCAAGTTTCTTCTGACAAATATTTTGCTTACAAGCATAGGTGTCTGGGGATTGCCTCAGATGGTTCATAAATATTACACAATAAGCGATGAATCGCAGATAAATAAAGCAACGGTAATTTCTACGCTGTTTGCAATAGTGATAGGCGTCGGGGCATATCTTGTCGGCTCGACGGGACATCTGTTCATACCGGCGGCTGCTGACGGTATGCCGAGCGTTGGATATGACAACGTTATGCCGACGATTTTAATGAAGGCGCTGACGGGCAATGTGTGGCTCAACATACTTCTGAGCGTGATAATGCTGCTTTTGCTTTCTGCGTCGATGTCAACGCTTGCGTCGATAGTTCTTACATCAAGCTCGGCGATATCGGTCGATATAATAAAAGTTATAAAGCCCGACATAAGCGAAAAGAAGCAAATGCTTATAATGCGCTTGCTGTGTCTGCTGTTCGTGGCGCTGTCATTTGTATTTGCAACGCTTAACATTTCGTTTATAGTAAACCTGATGTCGTTCTCATGGGGTGTTGTAGCAGGCTCGTTCATAGGACCTTACATCTGGGGACTGTACTCGAAAAAGGTTACAAAAGCCGGAGCATGGGCAGGTACTCTTTCGGGTCTTGTCGTTGTCGGAGCGGTGCTCGCGGTTATAACCGCAATGAGCGGCTTTGATGCCGCAAAGGCGCTTGCGCCGGAGATGGGCGTGGCTGCAATGGCGGTTTCGGTTATAGTTGTGCCGATAGTGAGCGCTTTCACAAAGAAGCTTGATGAAAAGTTTGTGGAAAGCTGCTTTGTGAAAGAAAAGTAAAAAGCGAAAACATTATAATGGGCAGCTATATGCTGCCCTAAAAACATATTGTGAAAATATTTAATTGTGCTGTAAGGAGAGAGATAAATGATTTGGAACAAAGAGGTTGAGTGTGCCGACAGAAGTTTTTTTGAGCAGAATACAATCGACGCGCTCAAAAAGGAAACAAAATGGGCTTATGACAACGTTAAGTTTTATAAAGAAAAATTTGACAGCATAGGCATGAAGCCGGAGGATATAAAATCGCTTAAAGATTTTCAAAAGCTGCCGTTTACCGTAAAAACGGATTTGCGCGATAATTACCCGTATGATTTGTTTGCGGTTCCGCTGCATGACATCGTGCGCATACACGGTTCTTCGGGAACGACGGGCAAGCCGATTATAGTGGGATATACAAAAAAGGATATCGACACATGGACAGAATGTATAGCGCGCCTTGTCGGTATGGCGGGCGGCTGTGCGGACGATATTGCGCAGATATGTATGGGCTACGGCCTGTTTACGGGCGCATTCGGACTACATCAGGGGCTTGCAAAGGTTGGCGCGATGATTATTCCGATGTCAACGGGCAACACGGAAAAACAGATTATGATGATGAAGGATTTGGGCACAACACTTCTCGTAAGTACGCCGTCATATGCAATGTATATATCGGAGGTAATGCGCGAGAAGGGATATAAGCCCGAGGATTTCAAACTAAAAATAGGCATGTTCGGCGGTGAGGGTCATACAGAAGAAATGCGCCGCGAAATTGAGGCACGTCTGGGCATAACCGTTACTGAGAACTACGGACTGAGCGAGGTTATGGGTCCGGGCGTATGCGGCGAATGTACCGAGCAGGACGGCATGCATATAAACGAGGACCACTTCCTTATCGAGATAATAAACCCCGAAACGGGAGAAGTTTTGCCGGACGGCGAGCGCGGCGAAGTTGTTATAACGACGCTCACAAAAGAGGGAATACCGATGCTGCGTTACCGCACGCGTGATATTTCATATATTATTCCCGAAAAGTGCAAATGCGGAAGAACAACAAAGCGTCTGGCAAAAATTCAGGGCAGAAGCGACGATATGCTTATTATAAAAGGCGTAAACGTGTTCCCGTCACAGGTTGAAAGCGTTTTGGTGGGAATGGAGCACATCAGCCCCCATTATCTGCTTGTTGTAACGAAAAACGGCTACACGGACGCCCTTGAAGTTCGCGTGGAGCTTGCGGACGAGTCGCTGCTTGAAAAGTTCAGCGCACTGGAGCAGCTCGAAAAAACAATTAAACAGAAGATACACACGGTTCTCGGAATTGATACTAAGGTACGTCTTGTTGAGCCGAAGAGTATAGAGCGTTTTGTGGGCAAAGCAAAGCGCGTGCTTGATTTGAGAAACGAGCAGAACAAGAAATAAACTGCGAAAAAATACAGCTGAATGCAGACATGTTTAAGCTATATAAAATACAGGAGTGAAATACGATGAAAAAATTAATGCTTGGAAACGAAGCCGTTGCGAGAGGGGCATATGAAGCAGGTGTAAAGGTTGTGGCGTCATATCCGGGAACTCCGAGTACGGAAATAACGGAAAATATCGCAAAATATGACGATGTGTACAGTGAGTGGGCGCCGAATGAGAAAGTGGCGGCAGAAGTGGCAATAGGTGCGTCGATTGCCGGTGCGCGCTCAATGACATGTATGAAGCATGTTGGCGTAAACGTTGCGGCAGACCCGCTTTTTACGGCAAGCTATACGGGAGTAAACGGCGGATTTGTTGTCTGTGCCGCTGATGACCAGGGTATGCATTCGTCACAGAATGAACAGGATTCGCGCCGTCTTGCGATAGCGTCAAAGCTTGCAATGCTGGAGCCGTCGGACAGCGCGGAGTGCAAAGAGTTCACAAAACTGGCATTTGAGATAAGCGAAAAGTACGACACGCCTGTAATGCTCAGACTTTCGACAAGAGTGTCGCACTCACAGAGCATTGTTGAAGTCGGAGAAAGAGAAGAGCACGAAAACAAGCCGTATGAGAAAAATCCGGGAAAATATGTTATGATGCCGGCAATGGCAAAAGCACGTCATGTTGTTGTCGAAGAGCGCATGAGAAAGCTCACGGAGCTTAGTGAAACGCTTGTAAAAGAGGAAATCAACAGTGATAAAATCGGTGTAATCGCATGCGGAATTGCATATCAGTATGCAAAAGAGGCGCTTGGGAAAAATGTTTCCTACCTGAAGCTTAATATGGTAAATCCTTTGCCGGAAAAGGTTATAAAAGATTTTGCGGCAAAGCATAAGAAAGTGTATATTATAGAAGAGCTGGAGCCGGTTATAGAAACACACTGCAAATCACTCGGCATAGATGTTGTCGGAAAAGAAATATTCACGCTTATGGGCGAATATACAGCGTCCATGATTGCAGAAGCGATACTCGGCAAAAAAGCTCCCGAGCTGATAGAAATTGAAGAACAGGCGCCGGTAAGGCCGCCGGTAATGTGCCCCGGATGTCCCCACAGAGGCATGTTCTACGTGCTTAAAAAGCTTGGGCTTACTGTAAGCGGCGACATCGGCTGTTACACACTCGGAGCGCTTGCGCCGCTGCAAAGCATTGACGCATGTGTGTGCATGGGTGCAAGCATAGGAATGTCGCACGGTATGGAGAAAGCTGCGGGAGCAGATTTCAGACGCAAAACGGTTGCTGTGATAGGAGATTCCACATTTATTCACTCGGGTATCACAGGTCTTATTGATGTAGTGTACAACAAAGGCAATTCGACTGTTATTATACTTGATAACTCAATAACGGGCATGACGGGACATCAGCCGAACCCGACAACGGGGTACACAATCAAAGGCGAAAAGACAAAACAGGTAAACCTTATCGCGCTTGCTCAGGCGATAGGCGTAAGCCCTGAGAGAATAAGGGTTACAGACCCGTTCTTCCCCGAAGAATTTGAAAAGGTTGTAAAAGAAGAAATTTTGGCAGATGAGCCGTCGGTAATTATATCGCAAAGACCGTGTGCACTTTTGAAAACGGTAAAATATACAGGTCATTGCAGAATAAGCGATAAATGTAAAAAGTGCGGCATGTGCATGAAGCTCGGCTGTCCGGCGATATCAAACCATGACGGAAAAATCACGGTTGATACATCGCTTTGCAACGGCTGCGGTCTGTGTATGAATGTGTGCAAATTCGGCGCAATAGAGAAGGTTGGTGATGACAATGAGTAATGTTAAAAATGTTATGATTGTCGGCGTAGGCGGACAGGGAACACTGCTTGCAAGCCGCATTTTGGGCAAGGTTGCAATTTCCGAGGGCTATGACGTAAAAATGAGCGAAGTGCACGGAATGGCACAGCGCGGCGGAAGCGTTGTCACCTATGTAAAATACGGCGATGAGGTATATTCGCCGATTATATCCGAAGGCGAGGCGGATATCGTGCTTTCGTTTGAGGAGCTTGAGGCATACCGCTGGATTTCCTATATGAAAAAAGACGGAATTCTCATTGTAAATACACAGCAGATAGACCCTATGCCGGTAATTACGGGTGCGATGAAATATCCTGAGCATATTATTGAAAAGCTTGAGAAAAAGAGCGATAATATTGTTGCTGTGGACGCATATAAGCTTGCAACAGAGGCAGGAAACGGAAAAGCTGTAAACGTTGTTTTGCTCGGCGTTCTGGCAAAAAGCAGCGAAATTGCAAAGGATAAATGGATTGAAGCGGTAAAGAGCACTGTGCCCGAGAAGTTTTTGGAGGTTAACCTGAAAGCCTTTGAGCTTGGATATAACGCATAGTATTACACATCGGAGGTGCTTGGTTTTGGGAAGATATTGGAATGAAAAAGAGGAAACAATGAGCCGCGACGAGCTGAGAACGCTTCAGAGCGAACGGCTCGTAAAGCTGGTTGAGCGTGTTTACAATAACGTTGAGCACTATCGCGCAAAGATGGACGAGGCAGGACTTAAGCCGTCGGACATAAAATCGGTCGACGATTTATCAAAACTGCCGTTCACATATAAAAAAGACTTGCGCGACACATATCCGTTCGGCTTGTTCGCATGCCCTATGGAGGATATAGTGCGCATACATGCGTCAAGCGGAACAACGGGCAAACAGACGGTTGTCGGCTGTACCGCAAATGATATTGCGATGTGGAGCGATATTGTTGCGCGCGCACTTACGGCTGCGGGCGCAACGAGAAAGTCGGTTGTACAGATTGCATACGGATATGGACTCTTTACGGGAGGTCTGGGAGCACATTACGGAGCCGAAAGAGTCGGTGCGGCAGTTGTGCCGGCATCTGTCGGCAACACACAGCGTCAGATACGTTCGATGCACGATTTTGGCACAACGCATTTGTGCTGTACGCCTTCATATGCGCTCTATATTGCAGAAACGATTGAGGAAAATAAGCTTGATATAGATGAGTTTAAGCTTGAGGCAGGCGTTTTCGGGGCAGAGCCGTGGACGGAGGAAATGCGCCGCGAAATTGAGAGAAGGCTTCATATAAAAGCATATGACATATACGGGCTGAGCGAAATAATCGGACCGGGCGTTGCATATGAATGTGAGTGTCAGAAGGGAATGCATATAAACGAGGATTTGTTTATTGCAGAAATTATAGACCCTGATACGGGAGAGGTTCTTCCCGAGGGGAGCATGGGCGAGCTTGTGTTCACAACACTTACAAAAGAGGGCTTGCCGCTCATACGCTACCGCACGCGTGATATAACATCGCTGAATTATGATAAGTGCGAATGCGGCAGAAACTTTGTCCGCATGAACAAGCCGCAGGGCAGAAGCGACGATATGCTGATTATACGCGGAGTTAATGTGTTCCCATCGCAGATTGAGGACGTGCTTTTGAAGCTCGGCGAAACTTCGCCGTATTACATGCTTATCGTAGACAGAGTCGGCACGCTTGACACGCTTGAAATTCAGGTTGAGCTTTCGGATAACATGTTTTCCGATTCTGTGCGCGGAATTGAAGATTTGGAAAAGAAAATACGGGCAAATATTGAGAGTACGCTCGGTATTGCCGCAAAAATCAAGCTTGTTGAGCCGAAGAACATACAGCGCAGCGAGGGCAAGGCAGTAAGAGTAATAGACAAAAGAAAAATCTGATTGGCAGTTTAAGATGATGAATAAATAAAATACGGGAATTAAAAAGGCAGAGTTTGCGGAAGAGGTGTTTACAAATGGATATTATTAACCATAGGAGCGGACTTACGCGGTTTCGCGACGCGATAAATAACAGGGACAGTGTGAGAATTGGCTACATCGGCGGTTCAATTACACAGGAGGCTGCAAAAATTAACTGGCCCGAATATGTGAATGCATGGATAAAGAAAAAAGCAGGGAACAAAATTGTCTATGCCGAAAATATCGGAATAGGCGGCACGGGCAGCGACATAGGGGTATTTCGCTTTGAAAAGGAGCTTTCCGATAAAGACTGCGATTTGATTTTTGTCGAATTTGCGGTAAACGATGGCGATATCGAGCAGACACTGCGCGCAAGAAGCCGTGAGGGGCTTGTGAGAAAGATACTGAAAAGTACGCAGGCAGATGTGGTTTTTGTGTACACTTACAGGCAGGAAATGCTCGGCGATATGATTGAGGGCAGAGTGCCGCAGCTTATAGCGGAATATGAAGAGGTTGCGGAGCATTATAATATAGGCAGCGTGTGGATGGCAAAAGCGGCATTTGAAAAAATGAGTGACGGATTTATGGGCTTTGAGAAGTTTCTGGGAGACGGACTGCACCCGAACCAGCTCGGCAGCTATATATACGCAGGTGCCGTGATTGAGTACCTTGACAGAGAGCTGAAGCTTACAAGTGCGCCCCTAAAGCGCAGTATAGAGCCGATAAATAAGAACAACTGGGAAAATGCAAAGGTTATACCGTTTGAAGAGCTTGAAACAGACGGCGCATGGTACGTGCGTTCTCTGTATAACTATGATTTCAGACATACTCTTTATACATCATCGCTTACTTCATCGGTAAAAATAAAATGCAGGTGCAAAACGCTTGTAATATGCCGCCTGTACGGAAAAGACTGCGCTATGATGAAATACCGCATTGACGGCGGAGAATGGCTCAGTATACAGCGCGATGTTGTAAACTGGATGGGCGGAGCAAACTGGCCGTATCAGAATGTTTTGATAGACGAAGAAACGGAAGCGGAACACACGGTTGAAATTATGCCGCAAAAAGCAATGAGAGAATGCGGCTCAAGTATTTACATTGCATATGTAGGTGTTGTATAATGCAGATAAGAGTAAAAAAATAAAGGAGGAGTCATAATGAACGTAAAGCAGATTTCTGTATTTGTGGAGAATAAGAAGGGCAGACTTGCCGAAATTACAAAGGCGCTCGGTGAAAACGATATCGATATAAGCGCGCTTTCAATTGCGGACACAACCGATTTCGGAATTTTGCGCCTTATAGTAAATAAGCCCGACCTTGCGGCAAAAATCCTTAAAGACAAAGGGCTTGCCGTAAAGGCAACAGAGGTTATTGCAATCAGCGTTGCGGATAAGCCGGGCGGACTTGCGGCTGCGCTTGAAAAGCTTGATGCGGAGCATATCAGCATAGAGTATATGTATGCGTTTGTGGGAAAACGCACAAGTGAGGCGCTTGTTATAATCCGCGTTGAGGAGCCGGACAAGGCGGTAAGCGTTCTTGAGAAAAATGGAATAAAAGTTATAACGAATGATGAAGTATACAGCTTGTAGTTTTTATAAAGACAGAGGTTTGATTAAAAATGGGTTCGGATTTAAACAAAAGAAACGGTTTTGACATTAAAGACGGCTTCGGGATATCCGAAGATATAATTGGAATTACGGCGGAGGCTGAAAAAAAAGCGCTCGGCGCATATGCTGAAATAGACAAAAATGCGTTCATAAATCAGGCAAAGGTTATGAAAGCATTTGCCGATAACAGGATAGGCGCGGAGCATTTCGGGCAGACATCGGGTTACGGTCATGACGACGCAGGGCGTGATGCGATTGAGAGTGTGTATGCGCAGATTTTTGAAACCGAGGACGCGCTTGTACGCCATAACATAATATCGGGCACGCATGCACTGTCAACCGCGCTTTTTGCCGTACTGCGCCCGGGCGATACTATTGTTGCGGCAACGGGCAAGCCGTATGATACGCTTGAAGAGGTAATCGGCATACGCGGAAATGCTGGTGACGGTTCGCTGGCAGATTTCGGTATAAACTACCGCGAGGTTGAGCTTAAAAATGACGGCGGTGCGGATTATGACGGGATAAAAAATGCTGTTGACGATACCGTAAAAGCAGTGATTATACAGCGTTCGCGCGGCTATGCGTGGCGCGATGCGTTCAGTGTGAGCGAAATAAACAAAATCATAGATTTTGTGCATGAAATCAGAAAAGATATAATTTGTATCGTGGATAACTGCTACGGCGAGTTTGTCGAAACGAGTGAGCCGAGGGGAGATTTGGTTGTCGGTTCACTGATTAAAAACATAGGCGGCGGACATGCACAGACGGGCGGCTATATTGCCGGAAAAAGCCGTTTTGTGGAGCTTGCGTCATACAGACTTTCATCGGTCGGAATAGGAAAAGACGGCGGAGCAACGCTCGGGCAGAATAAGCCGATGCTGCAAGGGCTTTTTATGGCGCCGCATATCGTGGCACAGGCATTAAAGAGCGCATATTTGTGCAGCGCCGTGTTTGAGCAGATGGGATTTGAAGTTTGCCCCGGGCTTGATAAGGCGCGCGGCGATATAATAACGTCGGTAAAGCTTGAAAATGAAAAACTTATGCTGGCTTTCTGCGAAGGCATACAGAAAGGCGCGCCGGTTGACTCATATGTTGTGCCGCAGCCATGGGATATGCCCGGATACGGTGATAAAATCATTATGGCGGCAGGAGCGTTTGTGCAGGGTTCATCAATCGAGCTGAGCGCCGACGGACCGGTAAAACCGCCGTACATCGTATATATGCAGGGCGGACTTACGTATGAGTCGGCGAAGATAGGGATAATGACGGCGGCACAGAACGTATTTGAACAAAAAAGAAAGCTTGGCATGTAAAACAGATACCGCAAAGAGTTGTATTTTATAAAAAGAATTATGTCCTGTGCTTTTATTAAGAAAAATTTGGTCAGAAAATTTGATAAAAGCGGTTGCATTTTAAAATGCGGCATGTTATAATGTCTAATAAATAAAGTTTTATGCGTTTTTTGCAGTGACACATATTATGAATAGTATAAAATAAAGACGATGAAGAAGTTTGGTAGATTTTATATACGCCCAAAGAGAGAAAGCGTCGTTGGCTGGAAGCGCTTTCGGAAACGGATAAAATCGAAATTTCGCTTTGGAGTTGCACGTTGAACGGCAAAAAAGCCCTGTAGGCGTTGCCGGCGGCGGCCGTTAAGACGCACGAGAGTGTCCGCACATGCGGAAATTTGGGTGGTACCGCGGAGTGAGTGCGCTTCGTCCCTTGGTTTGGGGCGGAGCGCTTTTTGTATATAAAAATATATGAACGGAGAGAATTAACGTGAAAGCTTTTTTCGCGTCAGCTCCGGCGGAATGGAGATTATTATGAAAACAATTTTATTTCAGGGGGACTCAATAACCGACGCAGGGCGCATACGCGACAGCGAGTTTTTCATGGGAAGCGGCTATCCTACGCTTGTGGCGGCACAGCTTGGCTTGGATAACCCGGGAGAGTTTACGTTTTACAACAAAGGAATAAGCGGAAACAGGGTTGTTGATTTGTATGCAAGAATAAAGGCAGATGTAATAAATCTGAAACCCGACATTATGAGCGTGCTTATAGGCGTAAATGACGCATGGCACGAGTATGACTATCAAAACGGCGTTGACAGCGAGAAATATTTTAAAGTATATTCGCTGTTTATAGAGGAAGTAAAAGAAGCATTGCCCGATATAAAAATAATGATACTCGAGCCGTTTTTCCTCAGAACACAAACAAACTGTGAGCTGGCGGATTATATGGAAAAAGAAGTTTTTAAAAGAGCTGAAAAGGCAAAAGAGCTTGCACAGAAATACAATCTTGTATTTGTTCCTTTGCAGGAAAAGTTCAGCGAGGCAGCAAAAAAGGCTCCGGCAGAGTTTTTTACATTGCCCGACGGAGTGCACCCGATATGTTCGGGACACGAAATAATAAAAAGAGAGTGGATAAAGGCGTATAATACGCTTTAATAACCGTAAACGGAGGCGGATATAAAAATGAAAGAAAAGCTTGAAAACATAAGAACACAGGCGATGGAATCGCTTGAAAAAATTTCCGATTTAAAGGTTCTGGAGGATTTTCGTGTAAAATATCTCGGAAAAAAAGGCGAGCTTACTGCGGTACTGCGCGGAATGGGCGCATTGTCGGCAGAGGAACGCCCGAAAATCGGTGCACTTGCAAACAAAGTGCGTGAACAGATTGAAAGCGGATTGCAGGACAGGATAGAAATGCTGTCTGCAAAAATGCAGGATGAAAAGCTTGCATCGGAGGAAATTGACGTTACAATTCAGGGTAAAAAGCCCGAAATCGGAAAGCTTCATCCGCTTATGACGGTGCTTGACCGCATAAAGGACATATTTGTCGGCATGGGATTTTCAATTGCAGACGGTCCCGAGGTAGAGCTTGACTATTACAACTTTGAGGCGCTGAATATTCCGAAAAACCACCCTGCGCGCGATACACAGGACACATTTTATATAAATGACAATGTCGTTCTGAGAACACAGACATCGCCGGTACAGGTGCGCGTGATGGAAAACAAAAAGCCGCCGATAAGAATAATTGCGCCGGGCAGAGTTTACAGAAGCGACGCTGTTGACGCGACACATTCGCCGCTGTTTCATCAGATAGAGGGACTTGTTGTTGATAAGGGAATTACGATGGGCGATTTGAAAGGTACACTTGAGGTATTTGTGCGCGCACTCTACGGTGACGATACAAAAGTGCGTTTCCGTCCGCATCATTTCCCGTTCACAGAGCCGAGCGCCGAGGTTGATGTGTCGTGCTTTGTGTGCAACGGCAAGGGCTGCGGTGTATGCAAGGGAGAAGGCTGGATTGAAATTCTGGGCGCAGGTATGGTTCACCCGAAGGTGCTTGCAAACTGCGGGATTGACCCTGAGATATACAGCGGTTTTGCGTTTGGTCTGGGACTTGAGCGTATAGCAATGCGTCAGTATGATATAGACGATTTGCGGCTGTTCTTCGACAACGATATAAGATTTTTGAAGCAGTTTTAATGCTTGGTGAGAATAACCGGATAAGTTTAGGAGGTATTGTAAAAAATGAAGGTTGCAATGAGTTGGTTTAATGAATTTGCCGATGTTTCGGATATAGAGCCTAAAGAATATGCCGACGCGCTCACAATGTCGGGTTCCATGGTTGACGGTATAGAGCATCTCGGAGATGAGCTGCAAAATGTTGTTACAGGAAAAATTATCGATATAAAAAAGCATGAAAATGCTGATACACTGCAAATATGCATGCTTGACACGGGCAGCGGCGAGCCGCTTCAGATAGTGACGGGTGCGACAAATGTAAAAGTCGGACAGATTGTGCCTGTGGCGCTGCACGGAGCAAAGCTGGCAGGCGGAGTTACAATAAAAAAGGGCAAATTGCGCGGAGTTGCGTCAAACGGTATGCTTTGTTCGCATGAAGAACTCGGAATTACGCCCGAAGAGCTTGGATATGAGCCGGAATACGGTATTTTGATTTTAGACCCCGATACGCCTGTGGGCAAAGATATAAAAGAAGTTTTTGATTTGAACGAAACGGTGTTTGACTTTGAAATCACATCAAACCGTCCCGACTGTCAGAGCGTTATCGGTCTTGCGCGCGAAACGGCGGTAACTTTTGACAGAGCGTTTAATCTGAAAAAGCCCGAAGCAAAGGGCAACGATGAAGATGTAAATGATTTTGCAAAGGTAACGGTGAAGGACAGCGAATATTGTCCGAGATACTGTGCAAGAATGGTTAAAAACGTTAAAATCGGACCTTCGCCGGCATGGATGGTAAAGCGCCTGAAGGCAAGCGGCATACGTTCGATAAATAACATAGTTGATATAACGAATTATCTTTTGCTGGAGTACGGACAGCCGATGCATGCGTTTGATTTGCGCGATGTCAGTGGTTCGCATATAATAGTGCGCCGTGCAAATGACGGTGAAATGATTACAACGCTTGATGAACAGGAGCATAAGCTCGACTCATCAATGCTTGTTATAGCGGACGAGCAGAGAGCGGTTGCTGTTGCGGGCGTTATGGGTGCGCTTAATTCGGAGGTGAAGGACGACACAACAACGGTGCTGTTTGAGAGCGCAAACTTTGACGGAGCATCGGTCCGTGTCACTGCGAAAAAGCTCGGCATGCGTACCGAGGCAAGCGCAAAATATGAAAAGGGACTTGACCCGAATATGACGCTTGACGCAGTAAACCGTGCGTGTGAGTTGGTTGAAATGCTCGGCGCGGGCGAAGTTGTGGGCGGAGTTATAGATATACACGGCGCTCTTCCGAGCAAGCGTGAGCTGAAGCTCAGACCCGATAAAATAAACGCATTTCTGGGAGCGGATATAAGCACGGAGTTTATGGTTGATACGCTCAGAAAGCTTGATTTTGAGGTTGATACGGAAACGATGACGGTGAAAGCGCCGACATACAGAGCCGATGTTGAAGCCGAAGCGGATATTGCCGAGGAAATAGTAAGAATTTACGGTTATAATAAAATTGAATCGACGCTTATGTCGGGAAACATTACCGCTGGCGGCAAAAATGCAAGACAGAGCTATACTGACAGCGTAAAGCGAATATTGACGGCACAGGGCATGTATGAAATTCTGACATATTCGTTCACAAACCCGAATATTTTTGACAGACTTCGCATTGATGAAAATTCGCCTTTGAGAAATGTAATCACAATCACAAATCCTCTCGGCGAAGAAAATTCAATTATGCGTACGACAACGATTTCCTCAATGCTTGAGATTATGGAGAAGAACTATAAGCAGAGAAACACAAGCGCAGCGCTGTTTGAAATCGGAAAAATATATTTGCCGAAGGAAGGAGAGCAGCTTCCCGACGAAAGAGAGGTTGTAACTCTCGGAATGTACGGCAAAGGCGATTTCTACACAATAAAAGGCATGGTTGAGGGGATATTTGACGCATCGGGCATAGAAAATTACAAATTTGCTCCGCAGAAGGATAACCCGACATACCACCCGGGCAGATGTGCGCAGATATTTGTTGACGGCAAAGCGGTCGGATGCATCGGACAAATTCATCCGTCCATATCTGCGGATTACAGCATGGATACGGAGTGCTATGTTGCGGAAATTGATTTTGAAATGCTCTTTGATGCGGCAAACCATAAAAGAGTATACAAAAAGCTGCCGAAATACCCGTCTGTGTCGCGCGACATCGCAATTTTGGTTGATGACAGTGTGCTTTCGGGCGACATAGTTGATACAATCAAGCGTGCCGGCGGAAAGCTGCTTGACCATGTTGAATTTTTTGACGCATATAAAGGCGCACAAATTCCGAAAGGCAAGAAGAGCATGGCATATTCGGCTGTGTTGCGTGCTGAGGACAGAACGCTGACGGACGAGGATATTTCGCGCGTTATGGATAAAATCCTCAAGAGTCTTAAAAATAATCTCGGCGCCGAATTGAGATAGGGCTTTTTGCACACATTAGAAAATATAAAGCCGTAAAAAAATATATAAAAAGCAAAAAAATAAAAAATTATATTGCAAAAGGAAAATGTGTGTGTTATAATTAATTCGTTGTGTATTTGCCATATGGTAAATAATGCAATAAATATCGGGAAAGGAGGCTTGTGCCATGAGAGAAGGAATTCATCCGGATTATAAGCAGACAACGATTACATGTGCTTGCGGAGAAGTTATAGAAACAGGCTCAACAAAGGAAAATATCAAAGTCGAAATCTGTTCAAAATGCCATCCGTTCTTTACAGGTAAGCAGAAGCTTGTTGATACAGGCGGACGTGTTGAGAAGTTCAAGAAGCGTTTTGGTTTGGACAAGTAATTTTGTCACAAAGCAGAGTATGCCGGTTTTTGGGAATATGCCGTTTTTGCGGACAGAAAACAGCCGGTATAAAAAGAATTTGACAATGTAATTGTAACCTTTTCGCGGATATCGGTTCTCCGGCCGTTTCTGGGAGAATGGTGCTGGTTTAAAAATATCAGGAGGTGAAAATAATGATTAAAGAAGTAAAGACATCAATTATCGAGCAGTATCGCATACATGAAAACGACACAGGTTCGCCTGAGGTTCAGATTGCCATGCTTACAGAGAGAATTAACCATCTTAACGAGCATTTGAAGCTCCATAAGAAGGATCATCATTCAAGACGCGGTCTTTTGAAGATGGTTGGTAAAAGACGCGGTCTTTTGGACTATCTTATGAAGAAGGATATTGAGAGATATCGTGACATCGTAAATAAGCTTGGTCTGAGAAAGTAATTAAATATAAAATGAGCGAAGTTTTCCGCTTCGCTCATTTATTGTATTTATTTTAGCAAAAAATAAAGCTGCGGCAACAAATTGGCGGTTAGCAGTTAGATTTGTGTTTCGTCTGTGGGAGAAAGGTTTATGGGGGGAGTATAAATCTAAGTGCTAAACATCAGTTTTTACCGCGGAATTTGCAATAAAAAATAACGAATGAAAAGGAGTAAAAACTATGTTCAGAACATTTGAAACAACATTGGCGGGCAGACCGCTTGTGATTGAAACAGGTAAAATGGCACAGCTTGCAAACGGTTCGTGTCTTGTACGCTACGGCGATACGGCGGTAATGTGCACAGCGACAGCGTCGGCAAAGCCGCGTGACGGAATTGATTTCTTCCCGCTCAGCGTTGACTTTGAGGAAAAGCTTTATTCTGTAGGTAAAATCCCCGGCGGCTTTACAAAGCGTGAAGGTAAACCGAGCGAAAAAGCGATACTTACATCGCGCGTTATTGACAGACCTATCCGTCCGCTGTTTCCGTCAGATTTGAGAAACGATGTTTCCGTTGTTGCAACGGTAATGAGCGTTGAGCAGGATAACTCGCCCGAAATTGCCGCGATGATAGGCGCATCAATTGCAATTTCTATCTCGGATATTCCGTTCGCAGGTCCTATAGGAGGCGTATGGGTTGGCTTGGTAGACGGTGACTTGATAATTAACCCCACGGCAGAGCAGCGTGAGAAGAGTGATTTGCAGCTTACGGTTGCCGGAACAAAAGACAGAGTTGTTATGATTGAAGCAGGTGCAAATGAGGTTGATGACGACACAATGCTTGAAGCCATCAAGTATGCGCACCAGGAAATTATAAAGATTTGTGAATTTATAGACAGTATTGTTGCCGAAATCGGCAAGCCGAAGTTTGAATATGACCATATTGTTGTGGATCAGCAGCTTTATGACGATGTTAAGGAGTTTGCGATTGAGAAGGTAAGAGCGGCTCTGGATACCGACGATAAAACTGTACGTGACGCACGCATGAAGGTTGTAACAGACGAGGTTGTTGAGCATCTTATCGAGAAATACCCCGATATTGAGAGCACAATCGGCGAGGTTTTGTATAAACTGCAGAAATACGTTGTGCGCAGATGGATACTTGATGACGGCAAGCGTGTAGACGGACGTAAGCTTGACGAGATAAGACCGCTTGCGGCAGAGGTTGGACTTTTGCCGAGAACGCACGGTTCGGGCATGTTCACGAGAGGTCAGACACAGGTGCTCACAGTTGCAACATTGGGCGCACTCGGCGATATACAGAAGCTTGACGGCATAGACGAAGAGGAGTCAAAGCGCTACATGCACCATTATAACTTCCCGTCATACAGTGTCGGCGAAACAAGACCGTCGCGCGGACCCGGACGCCGCGAAATCGGACACGGTGCACTCGCAGAGCGTGCGCTTGAGCCTGTAATTCCGTCAGAGGAGGATTTCCCGTATGCAATCAGACTTGTGTCGGAGGTGCTCAGCTCAAACGGTTCAACTTCGCAGGGCAGCGTATGCGGCAGCACACTGGCGCTTATGGACGCAGGCGTGCCGATTAAGACACCTGTTGCAGGTATTTCGTGCGGACTGGTAACAGAAGGCGACCGTTATATTACAATGGTTGATATACAGGGACTTGAGGACTTCTTCGGTGACATGGACTTTAAGGTTGCCGGCAGTAAAAAGGGTATAACCGCAATTCAGGTTGATATAAAAATCCACGGACTTACGTATGAAATTATAGAAGAAGCATTCAGAAAGACGCATGCAGCACGTAACTATATCCTCGATGAGGTAATGCTTAAAGCAATACCGCAGCCGAGAGAAAATCTTTCGCCTTATGCACCGAAGGTTGTTACAATGCGTATTGACCCCGAAAAAATCCGTGACGTTATCGGTTCGGGCGGCAAGGTTATCCAGAAGATTGTTGCAGATACGGGCGCTAAGATTGATATTGAGGACGACGGACGCGTATTCATATTCTCACCCGACCAGGCAAGCGGAGAGGCAGCACAGGCAACAATTCTCGGAATTGTAAAAGAGCCTGAGGTTGGAGAGATATATACGGGCAAGGTAGTACGTATTATGCAGTTCGGCGCATTTGTCGAAATACTTCCCGGCAAGGACGGACTTGTACACATCTCAAAGCTTGATAAAAAGCGTGTGGAAAAGGTTGAAGATGTTGTAAATATCGGAGATGAAATCACGGTTAAGGTTATAGAAATTGACAAGCAGGGCAGAATAAACTTGTCCCGCAAGGATTTGCTGTAATAATAAAATAGAAAAAAGGTGCGGGCGCTTTGTATAAGGCGTCCGTATTTTTTTAAACTGCGGAAAGGCTGTGAAGGTTTACATGTATCAGACATACAGATTAAGCAACGGAATACGTGTGGTTTGCGAGTATATAGAATATGTCCATTCTGTGTCGGTCGGCGTATTTATAAAAAGCGGTTCGCGCGATGAGCCGAAGGAGCTTCAGGGAATATCGCATTTTATCGAGCATATGCTTTTTAAAGGAACAGCGAGCAAAAGCGCGTTTGACATTGCGGAGCGCATTGATACGGCGGGCGGAAGCTTGAATGCATACACATCAAAGGAATATACATGCTTTTACGCAAAAATGCTTGAGGAAAATATTGAAACGGCAGTTGAGACGCTGGCAGACATGCTGAGAAATCCGCTTTTGTCAGACAGCGATGTTGAGCTTGAGAAGAATGTTGTGTATGAAGAAATCGCCATGTATGAGGACTCACCGGAGGATTTGGTGCATGAAATACTGCTTGAGGCAGGCTGGGGCGAAAACAGCGGACTCGGTTCATCGGTACTCGGAACACATGAAACGCTTGAAAAAATCGGTTCGGATACATTGCGCGAATATATGCATAAAATGTATGTGCCGTCAAACTGCGTGATATCGGTTGCCGGAAAGTTTGACAAATCACTTCCGGCCATGCTTGAAAAGTATTTCGGCACATGGGAAAACGGGGAAAGTATATCTGCGCGCGGTGATGAAAAATATAAAAAGGGCGTTATAGTGCGCAGCCGTGATGTGGAGCAGGTACATTTTTGCATAGGTTTTCCGTCATATGCAACGGAGGATTTAAAAAATTATCCGCTGCTTGCGTTCAACAATATTTTCGGCGCAGCCATGAGCTCGACGCTTTTCCAGGAGGTACGCGAAAAGCGCGGACTTGTATATTCGATATATTCATACATCACAAGCTTTGCCGATACGGGTATGTTTGTGATTTCGGCAAGCATGAAGCCGAATAATCTCGGCGAAGCGCTGAAAATTGTGTTTGAAAAGGCAAAAACAGCGAAGAACGTGCGTTTTGACGAAAAAAAGCTCTATAAAGCAAAGCAGCAGCTTAAGGGAAACTATATCATGGGGCTTGAAAGCGCAAGTTCACGTATGCAGAGCATAGGACGCGGCATGCTTTTGACAGGCAGGGTCAAAACGCCGGAGGAGATAATTGAAAAGATCAACGGCATAAATGTGCAGAGTGTTCATGAGTGCGTGAATGAAATCATGGATTTTGATAAAATGTCGGCATGTCTGATAGGAAATACCGAAAATTGTACCGAAACTTTTGAAAAGTATTTTAAAAGGTCATAATTTGACACATTTTGGCGTAAATTAAGGTAAATTTTACAAAATACTTGAATTTGGTATAAAAAAAGAATATAATAAAACTATATAGATGAAAATGGGGTTTCTGTATATTTTTATACTATGTAACATAACAGGAAGGCGTATTTTTGCCAGCGTTAAATCCATGCATGAGCGCCGATATGTTATAAAAAGGTTTTCGTATACGCACAAAAGGAGAGAAAATCGTGCTTGAAAAAGAAAAATCTGTTAAATCCGAAAAAATATATGACGGAAAGATTATAAAAGTCAGAGTGGACAGCGTGGAGGTTGTGCAAAACGGCAATATGGCAATACGCGAGATTGTGGAGCACCCGGGCGGCGTGGGAATTGCGGCGGTTAACGACAGCGGCGAGATATGCCTTGTAAGGCAGTATCGCCGCCCGTTTGATGATTTTGTGACCGAAATTCCGGCAGGAAAGCTTGAGTGGGGTGAAAATCACCGTGACTGCGGTATGCGTGAGTTGCGTGAGGAAACGGGCTGCAGTGCGGAAAGCTTCATATACCTCGGCGGATTTTACAGTTCGCCGGGCTTTTGCAGCGAGATTATACATCTGTACCTTGCCCGCGGACTTACGGCGGGGGAAAATGACCTTGATGAGGACGAGTTTGTGGAAACAGAGTGGCGCAGACTTGATGAAGCGGTAAAAATGGTGATGGATAACGAAATAAAAGATGCAAAGACAGCGGTTGCCATACTGAAGGCAGATGCCTATATAAAATCCGAAAATATAAATAAGTAATATATTATAAAAGCGGATCCTGAAAAAGCATAGGAGGTTTTTCGTATGACAGACAGAAACAAGGTAGAAGTTAAAATCAAAGGCAGATATTACACAATCACTGCCAATGAGCCTGAGGAGTATATTTATAAAATATGTTCCTATGTTGACAGAAAAATCGGTGAAACGGTGCAGATGAATTCGCGTCTGAACACAGACATGGCGGCGGTTTTGACGGCGATAAATATTTCCGATGAATACTATAAAGCGCATACGTCGGAGCAAAATCTCAGACAGCAGATTTTAAAATATGACGAGGAAGCGGATAAATACGAAAAACGTATCAAAGAGCTTGAGGCGTCGGTTAAGGATTTGCAGGCTCAGGTTGCAAAAAAAGATGAAGAAATTGCTGAGCTTATAGGGTAGAGGCAATGACAGGTGTGCGTTTATGAGCGCACACCGATTTTAATACAAGGAGATGAACACATGGCTCAAAAATGCACAACAGAGCTTCTTTCGCCTGCGGGGACATGGGAGGCGCTTGCTGCGGCGGTACAGAACGGCGCAGATGCGGTGTATATCGGCGGAAGTGCATTTTCGGCACGTGCAGGCGCAAAGAACTTTGACGACACACAGCTTTGCAGTGCGGTAAGATATTGCCATGTGCGCGGAGTAAAGGTATTTGTAACGCTGAATACATTAATAAAAGAAAATGAGTTTGAAGATGCGGTTCACTTTGCATCATTTCTGCGTGATATAGGGACTGACGGAATAATCATACAGGATTTCGGGCTTGCCTCGTTTATTTTAAAAGTTATGCCGGATATAAGGCTGCATGCGTCAACGCAGATGACCGTGCACAGCGTTTCGGGCGCAAAAGCGCTTTCGGAGCTTGGGTTTAAGCGGATAGTGCTTGCGCGTGAGCTTAGTTTTGAACAGATAAAGCAGATAAAGCGCGAAACTGATACAGAGCTTGAAATTTTTGTGCATGGGGCGATATGCTGTTCATATTCGGGACAGTGTTTGCTGAGTTCATTTTTGGGCGGACGCAGCGGCAACCGCGGCAGATGTGCCCAGCCGTGCCGGCTGCCTTATGAGCTGTCGGACAAATCGGGAGGCGTCATAAAAAGGGGCTATCTTCTCAGCCCGAAGGATATGTGCCTTATAAACCATCTCGGCGAAATCCGTGAGACGGGGATTGAGTCGCTGAAAATAGAAGGAAGGCTGAAAAAGCCCGAATACGTTGCGGCAGTTACGAAAATATACAGAAAATATCTTGACAATCCGATGAAAGCGCAGAAATGCGACATGGATACATTGCTTGACGCGTTTAACCGCAGCGGCTTTACAGACGGATACTTTACGGGAAAACGCGGCGGACAAATGATGAGTTTTAATTCGCCGTCGAACATATCCGAAGAGAAATTTGATAAGGATATAAAAAAGACATTTGCCGAAAATGCAAATTTCAGACGTATTGACGTAAGGGGCGAATGTACATTGCACCGAGGTGAAAAATCAAAATTTGAGCTTAGCGACAGTGACGGCAACAGAGTATGCGCATACGGTGCGGAGGTACAGAACTCATGCGGCAGAGCGCTTGAATATGAGCGCGTATACAGACAGCTCTCAAAGTTCGGTTCGGCGCCGTTTGAGCTTACAGACCTAAAGCTCAGCCTGGACGATAATGTTATAATGCCGATAAGCGAAATAAATGCATTACGCAGAGAAGCATGTACGCTGCTTGAGGAAAAAAGGGCATGCGTGCCTGAAAAAAAGGATATCGCAACATCTGTCGGCATGATATTTCCTGCAGATGATACGTTGCAGTGGTCTGCCGAAGTGCGTACGCAGGAGCAGGCAAAAGCTGTGCTCGAATATGAGCCGGACAGGCTGTATGTGCCGCGCAATGTGGCAGACAAGCTGAAGGGCTTTACAGGCAAAACGGAGATTGTGACAAAGCTCGGTGCAATTATAAACAGCGAAGATGCGCCGAAAATATACAGCAGTATACCGACAAAAGGCGTGATGTGTTCCGATTTGGGCAGTGCATATGCATTGTCGGGCAAGCATGACTTATACGGAAGCTATCGGCTGAATATATATAACTCAAAAAGCGCAGGCTTTTACAGAGAATACGGCTTTAAAAACGTGACTCTTTCGCCCGAGTTGTCATTAAAGGACATAGCTGCAATGGGCAGCCGTGCGGCAGGTTCATATGAGGTTATGGTGTACGGTCATATACCGCTTATGACGATGAAAAACTGCGTCATAAGGTCGTGCAGCGGAAAATGCGGCACAAAAAACGGCATATATTATCTGACCGACAGAATGAAGGAGCGCTTTGCAGTGCTGTGCGAAAAAGAATCATGCACAAATCTGCTGCTTAACCCAAAACCGCTTTATATGGCTGATAAGTTTGATGAACTTGCACAGGCAGGGGTGAAAAAGTATATGCTTATGTTCACGGTTGAAAATGAGAAGGAATGCCGGCGGATATGCGGCGAGTATGTGCATGCAATCCGCGGCGGAAAAGCAGAAAACATTATGGGAGAAAACAGCTTTACACGGGGACATTTTTACCGCGGAGTAAAATAGGGTTTATATAAAAAAATATATGCACAAAGGCGGCGGAACGGCATGAGCAGATGGGACAAAATTATTACGGCGCTTATACTTTTTACCTGCATTGTTTCACTGGTGATTATAAATGTTTATGCATATGCCGGAAGGGCGGACAGTGTTGTTGTGGAACTTGACGGAAAAGAGTATGCAAAATATAGGCTGAGTGAAATAAAAAAAACCGAATACGTTGAAATAAACAGCGAATATGGTTATAATAAAATAGAGATTTCGTCTGACGGCGTGCGTATGGCAGAGGCGGACTGTGAGGATAAGCTCGATGTTGCGGCAGGAAAAATAACGCGCGCAAATGAGTATATAATATGCCTTCCTCACAGGCTCACGGTACGGATTTGCGGAGGTGGAGGCGGTGCGGACACGGTTGCATATTAAAAAGCTTGTTGTTTCGGCGCTGCTTGTTGCGGTCGGAATAGGGCTTCAGATTGCGGAGAGCATGATACCAATGCCTATAAATCTGCCGGGCGGAAAACTCGGTCTTGCAAATATAGTGACGGTGATTTTGCTGTATACATTTGATATAAAAACAGCATTTATATGCGCACTTATGAGGGCATTTCTGGGAAGCCTTTTGTACGGAGGTGTTTCGGGTATGCTCTACAGCGTTTCGGGAGCGGTGTTTTCGGCGCTTATAATGTGGGCGGCAATGCGGCTCGGACACGGTGCGCTGACAGAAATCGGCGTCAGCGTAATCGGCGCCGTGAGCCATAATGCTGCACAGGTGAGTGTGGCATGCATAATGCTGTCTAATGTATGGATTTACACATATTTGCCGATACTTGGAACAGCGTCATGTATAACGGGCATTTTTACGGGATATGCGGCGCGTTTTGCGGTAAAGCATATGAGAAAAACGGGTATATGTGAAAAAATGAATTTATTGTGAAAAAATGTTTAGCGAAAAAATGTTTAAAAGTAAAGAATGTTTAGCGGATAAAACGAACTGTGAAAGCTGACAGGGAGCCGCCGGAGAAAGGATAGGCAGATGAGAAAAATAATACTTGCATCGGCGTCGCCGCGCCGCCGCGAATTGCTTGAAAGAGCAGGATTTGAATTTGAAGTTATGACGAGCGGCGCCGAAGAAAAGGCAAACACATCGGACGCAGAGCTTATGGTGCGTGAGCTTGCATTGCTGAAAGCCGGAGCTGTTGCAAAAACGGCAAAAATTACCGCGCTTGTTATCGGTGCGGACACGGTTGTTTGTCTGAAAGATGAAATACTCGGCAAGCCGAAGAATGAGGCAGACGCGAAGGAAATGCTGAAAAAGCTGTCGGGCAGAGCGCACAGTGTGTATACAGGCGTATGTGTGACAGATACGAAAACGGGAAAATCGGTGTGCAAAAGCGAGTGCACGGACGTATTTTTCAGAAACATCAGCGATGAAGAAATATGCGAATATGTAAAAACGGGCGAGCCTATGGACAAAGCCGGCGCCTATGCGATACAGGGCGGCGCGGCAAAGTTTGTGAGCGCATGCGAAGGAAATCTCGACAACGTTATCGGACTTCCGGTTGAGCTTGTGAAAGAAATTATACAAACGGAATTTACCGTTTGATTTAATATAATATTTCGGAAATTATGACAAAAATATATGACAAAAGGAGTATGAAGTAAAAATGGGACTTTTTGCAAAAGATATAGGAATAGATCTCGGAACGGCTAACACACTTGTTCATGTGAAGGGAAAAGGAATTGTTATACGCGAGCCGTCGGTGGTTGCGATAGATAAAGCGACAAATAAGGTGCTTGCAGTCGGAAATCAGGCAAAAGAAATGATAGGAAGAACACCGGGCAATATTGTAGCGATACGCCCCATGAAGGACGGCGTAATAGCTGATTTTGACATAACGCAGTCTATGATACGCAGTTTCATAAAGTCGGTAAGCTCATCAGGCTCAATCATGAAGCCGAGAGTTGTTGTATGCATACCGTCGGGCATAACCGAGGTTGAGAAAAGAGCGGTTGAGGAGGCAGTGCTGTCGGCAGGCGCACGCGAGGCATACCTTATGGAGGAGCCTATGGCGGCATCAATCGGCGCCGGGCTGCCTGTTGAGGAGCCTACGGGAAGTATGGTTGTGGATATCGGCGGCGGCACAAGCGAGGTTGCGGTAATATCGCTCGGAGGCATAGTTACGAGCAGGTCTGTGCGGATTGCGGGCGATGCACTTGATGCGGCGATTGTTGCGTATGTTAAAAAGGAATATAATCTCATGATAGGCGACCGCACGGGTGAGCAGATAAAGCTTAATATAGGCTCTGCATATCCCGAAGAAGGCGAAAATACAATGGAAATCCGCGGACGCGACCTTGTGACGGGACTGCCGAAGAACATAACCATAACGCAGGAGGAAATCCGTGAGGCGCTTGCGGAACCAATTTCATCGATAGTTGACGCAATAAAGCTCACACTTGAGAAAACTCCGCCGGAGCTTGCGTCGGATATAATGGACAGAGGTATAATGCTTACGGGCGGCGGAGCGCTTATAAAGGGGCTTGACAAGCTTATAACGCATGAAACGGGGATACCGGTATATATTGCGGAGACACCGCTCGACTGTGTCGCGCTCGGCACGGGAAAGGTTTTGGAGGAAATAGAAACCCTGAAAAAAGTTTTTGTAAATTCAAAGTGATGAATTGCTGTAAAAACGCGATAAGTTTTTATAAAATGAGAAGAATGGGGAGGGTGAACACAGGTGAGGTTTGCGGAAAAGCATAAAAAGCTGACTGTCACACTTGCACTGGCGCTTGCGGTGATAATACTGATGATTTTTTCGGCGCTGGCAAAGGACAGGTCATTTATTGCCGAAAATATATTTAACACTGTTGTATCACCTCTGCAAAAATGTGTCGCGGCAGTCACGGACGGCGTCGGCGGATTTTTCGGATTTATCGGCGAGATGGGTGAGTATAAAGCGGAAAATACGCGTCTGTCACAGGAAATTGCAAGGCTTGAGCGTGATTACCGAAGCACACAGGATTTGAAAAGGGAAAATGAACGGCTGTCGGGGCTGCTTGAGCTTAAGCAGAATTTCCCCGAGCAGATTAATACAACAGGGGCACAGATTATAGGCTGGAGCAGCGATAACTGGTTTAATTATTACACAATCGACAAAGGCAGTGCAAACGGTATAAAAAAGAAATGCATGGTCGTTACAGACGAAGGGCTTGTTGGGCAGGTAAACGATGTCGGGCTTAACTGGTCAAGGGTCATAACGATAGTCGATTCGTCCTCATCTGTAGGCGTAAGAGTTGTGCGCACGGGCGATGTTGCGCTTGTGGTGGGCGATAATGCCTATGAAAAGGACGGGCTGTGTAAGATGACATTTATAAATAAGGACTCACAGATAGTTGTGGGTGACATATTAAAAACCTCGGGGCTGGGCGGTGTGTATGCCGCAGGAATTACCGTCGGAAGGGTAAAAGAGATAGTGTCAGATTCTGCCGGCGTTAGCCAGTATGCTATAGTTGAGCCTGCGGTAAAGTTTACCGAAACGCGCCATGTACTTGTTGCACTCGATACAATAAATGAGTGATTTGGCGTGCGGTATTCAAAAATAAAGAAGAGTAAAAAGCCGGAACAGTAAATATAAAAAGGAGATTTGTCATGAAGCTTGTGCGGCTGACGCTGATAACGCTTGCGGTGTATCTTGCGCAGACAACATTTATAAAATATTTTGCCGTCGGCGGAATTATACCGAATATGCCGGCAGTCATGGCGATGTGCTGTGCGCTCACAGAGTCGGACTATACCAAAGCGGTGGTATACGGGGCTTTGGTCGGAGCGGCGCTTGATTTTTCGGCAGAAACCATATTCGGTCTGCATACACTTTTGTGTATATTTGCCTCTGCCGCATGCATGCTTGCAAGTGAAAAGTTTTTCAAAGGAAAAATACCGGTAAGCGTTTTGATAGTATTTGCAATCAGCTTTATATACGAGATTTTATACTGCGCAATGTCATTTGCACTTTATCAGAATATTGATAAGACAAATGCAGCGCTTGGAATTGCACTTCCGGGAGCAATATATAACGCAGCGCTGTCAGTTCCGGTGCTGTTTATGATGAGGCATATGAAAAATACGGAAGAATAACGGTTTTACAGACGATATATATAACAGACAGTACGGTAAAAAGGGCGGTGATAGTTTGCGCAGCTTTAACAACACATCAAAAAAAGAACAGAAACGGCTTAAGGTGTATGCAGCATTTATAGCGGCTTTGGCATGCATTATAGCAGGACGGCTTTTCTGGATGCAGATTATCATGGGCGATACATATGCGCTTCAGGCAGAACAGAAGCAGATGCGTTCGGTTGCCGTGAAGGCGCCGCGCGGAGAAATTACCGACCGTTTCGGAAAACCGCTTGTCACAAATAAATCGGGCTATTGTGTGCAGATACAAAAGACGAATTTGCCAAATGAAGAATTTAACGCCATGCTTTTAAAAATATACGACCTCATAACATCACACGGCGAGGAGGTTTTGCAAACATTTCCCGTTTCGGAAAATCCGCTGAGGTTTACATTTGCCGAGCAGTACGGCGAGGGAAGCGCCGAGGCGGCTGAGGCAGAGGAAAAATGGAAAAACGCAAATAATTTTGAAAGCGGACAGACAGCGCCGGAGGTTGTTGAAAAGCTGAAGAAAAAATATAAAATATCCGATGAATATACGGGCGAAAATCTGCTGAAAATAGTGTCTTTGCGCTATGAAATGGATATGCGTGCATTTTCTGTAAGCACACCGTTCACGATTGCCTCCGATGTAGGAATGGAACTTGTCACGAGATTTAAGGAGGAGCAGCCGGAGTATCCGTGCGTTAATATCACAACGGAGTATGTGCGCGAATATACGGGCGGAAAGCTTGCGGCGCATATTCTCGGCAGAGTCGGAACGATTTCGCCCGATGAATATGCCGAACTGAAAAATAAAGGCTATAAGATGAACGACGAAGTCGGCAAACAGGGCATAGAGAAGGAATTTGAAACATATCTGAAAGGTAAGGACGGCTACACAAGCCTTGTCCAGACGCCGAACGGATTTGAACCGCAGGCAGATTTGGGAAAAGACGCGGTTGCGGGAAATTATGTCGTTCTGACGATTGACGCAAAGCTTCAGCAGGCGCTTGAGGATAAACTTGATGAAACGATAACGCAAATCCGTGCGCGAGGCGGAAACCCTTCGGCAAAGTCGGGCGGAGACGCATATTGCGGAGCGGCTGTTGCGATGAATCCGAAAAACGGTGAGGTGCTTGCCATAGCGTCATATCCGACATTTGATTTGTCGCGTTTTAATGAGGACTATCAAATGCTGAATTCGGATAAAAATAAGCCGATGTGGAACAGAGCCATAAGCGGAGGATACCCTCCGGGCTCGACATATAAAATGCTGACATCGATTGCCGCGCTTGAAAGCGGAGTTATTACACCTCAGACGATAATCAAGGACGAGGGCGTATATAAATATTACCGCGACTATCAGCCTGGGTGCTGGATATGGAGAAAGAACGGCTCTACGCACGGCAACCAGACAGTGTCGGACGCACTGGCAAATTCATGCAACTATTTCTACTATGAAACAGGGCGCCTGATGGGCATAGAAAAGCTTGATGAGTATGCAAAGCTTTTCGGATTTGGCGAAAAGACGGGCATAGAGCTTGCGAGTGAAGAGATAAAGGGACGGCTCGCAGGACCCGAGGACCGGAAAAAATACGGCGGCGACCAGTGGCGTGACGGTGACACGCTTCAGGCGGCGATAGGGCAGTCGGACAACTTTTTTACACCAATTCAGATTGCAAACTATATATCAACGCTTGTAAACGGCGGCACACGCTATAAGCCCCATCTTGTAAAATCGGTTCGCTCAACCTCTGACGGCAGCGTTATATACGAATCACAGCCGGAGGTATCGGGAACAGTCAGCATGAAAGCAGAAAATCTACAGGCAGTGCTCAGCGGTATGCTCGGTGTTACGGAAAACGGCACAGCAAGCTCTGCATTTAAGGGATATCCTTTAAAGGTCGGCGGAAAAACAGGCTCGGCACAGGTTGCCGTAGGCTCGGATAACGGCGTGTTTGTAGGATTTGCGCCGTATGATGACCCGCAGCTTGTCGTTGCGGTGGTGGTAGAGCACGGAAACAGCGGCGGCGATGTTGTGCCGATTGCAAAGGCAGTATTTGACGAGTATTTTAATAATAACGGAAACATTGAAAGCGATATAAATAATCAGTCGGGGGTACTTTTGCCCTGATTTATCATGAAAGGAGTTTTTGTTTTGACTTCAAAAGAAACAGTAAAGCTTAAAGGAATTAAAGACGGAATTATGGTAATTGTCAGCGAGGCGGATTTTGCTGATATACTGAAAGAAACGCTTGAGAAGGTGAGCGAGGTTACAGACTTTTTTGCTTCGGGCAAAGGGCGTATCGTTTTCAGCGGTTACCATGTCGGCGGTGTCAACAGAGTAATGCTCGAACGGGAAATAAAAAAGATAGTTCCCGAGGAGGTTGAAATTGAGTATGAGGGCGATGACAGCGGATTTTATGAAAAATTCGCGCCGCAGAACGACAAAAGCCGTTTCCATTACGGAACATTGCGCAGCGGTCAGTGTCTGAAATCATTGGGCAATCTGACTGTTGTCGGAGATGTAAACCCGGGAGCGGAGCTTATAGCGGTGGGCAACATCGTGGTAATGGGCATACTCCGCGGCATAGTGCATGCCGGCTGCAACGGCGACAGGAGCGCAACAGTGTCGGCGGCAAGAATGGCTCCTACACAGATAAGGATTGCGGATATCATAACGCGTCCGCCGGACGAAGAGGTTGGAACGGAGTGGCTTCCGGAAACGGCATATATCCATGAGGGCAATATTTATATCGACGGGTATTTGTCAAAAAAAATCAAGTAAAAAATCGAATAAAATTGTAGACTTAAAAAAAATCGTATGTTATACTATTATTAGTTGTTTTATGTACATTCATTATAACAGTTGTATAAAATTTGATTTTACATAGGAGGAGCAGGAAAAAATGGGTGAGGTTATAGTTGTTACATCCGGTAAGGGAGGCGTCGGAAAGACGACGACGACGGCTAATATCGGTACGGGGCTTGCGATTAGGAACAAAAGCGTTGTTCTTATTGATGCAGATATCGGGCTGAGAAATCTTGACGTTGTAATGGGTCTTGAGAACAGAATTGTGTATGATTTGGTTGATGTTGTAGAGGGACGTTGCCGTACAAAGCAGGCGCTTATAAAGGATAAGCGCTATAACGGACTTTACATTATTCCTGCGGCGCAGACGAGAGATAAAAATGCAGTGTCGCCCGAGCAGATGAAAAAGCTGACAGACGAATTGAAAAAGGAATATGACTATATTTTGATTGACTGTCCGGCAGGCATAGAGCAGGGCTTTAAAAACGCCGTAGCCGGTGCGGATAAGGCTATTGTTGTAACTACGCCCGAGGTTTCGGCGGTCCGCGATGCAGACAGAATAATCGGTTTACTTGAGGCAAGCGACATTAAAGACCCGCAGCTCATAATAAACAGAATAAGACCGCAGATGATTAAAAAAGGCGATATGATGAATGTTGACGACATAATCGATATTCTGGCAATAAGCCTTCTGGGAATTGTGCCCGATGATGAAGGAATAATCATATCGACAAACAGAGGCGAGCCGGCAGTTGCGGGGGATAAATCGAAGGCAGGACAGGCATACCGCAATATTACAGCACGTATAGCAGGCGAAGAAGTGCCGATTATGGAGCTTGAGGCTGACGGATTTTTTGCCAAACTGAAGAAATTTTTCGGCGGCAAAGAGGAATGATTAAAACTTGGCACAGCCCATCGGCCCACGTTGGGCGAGCCGTTTTAAAAATATATTGTGGGCAGAAAGGCTATGGAAACTGATATGGATTTTTTTGGTCTGTTTAAAAATAGAAAAAAAGGCTCCGGAAATGCGGCAAAAGAAAGATTACAGTTTGTGCTTGTGCATGACAGAGCAGGTGTGTCGCCCGAGTTTTTGGATAAATTGAAGGGCGAAATACTTGACGTAATTTCAAAATATATAGAGATTGACAGAGAAGAATTTGATATGACGGTTACGCGCACAAAGAGCGAGGACGGAGAAAGAGTTGTACCGGCGCTTGTCGCAAATATTCCGATAAGCAAAATGAAGAACCCGAAGGATAAAAAATAGGGAAATTTAGGCCGTAATAAAGACTGAAATGGGATAAAAAACAAAGCAGCAGTGATATAAATTGCAGCAAAACGGGGAGAGGAGTTAAAGTTATGAATATAGCATTAATTGCGCATGATAAAAAGAAAGAGCTCATGGTTGAATTTTGCATCGCGTATAAGGGTATACTCTGCAAACACAACCTGTTTGCTACAGGAACGACAGGCAGCCTTGTCATAGAGGCGACAGGTATGCCGATTCACCGCTTTTTGTCGGGACCGCAGGGCGGCGACCAGCAGATTGGCGCAAGAATTGCGTACAATGAGATAGATTTGGTGCTGTTTTTCAGAGATCCGCTCACAGCGCAGCCGCATGAGCCTGATGTTTCGGCATTGTTCAGACTTTGCGACGTACATAATATACCGCTTGCGACAAATGTTGCAACTGCTGAGGTATTAATTCACGGCATTGAGCGCGGCGACTTTGCATGGCGTGACATTGTAAATCCGAAACAGGGTTTGTAAAAGCTGTGTAAGACACATAAATTTCAAAAAAAAGATTAAGGGCTTCCGTTTCGGAAACCCTTTTTTCGTACAAAAACTGTGTGTTAATCTTATGAGCGGCAGCCGCAGCCGGTCGATGGTGCGTCCGACTCAAAAGCTGCGGGCGGGAAAAATTCGTCAACAGGGAACTCAATTCTGTCAAACAAATCACAGGGATTATCGTCTGTTGCGGTTACACATTCTTTGCAGGGTACGCAGAAATCATAGCTCGGAATGAGCAGCTGAACGCTTCTCTCAAGCTTTACGATTGAGAATACACCGAGAGATACCAGAACGCGTTTGTCGTCGCCGCCAAATACCAGATTATCCTCAAAAACATTGCAGATATCAGTCGGCACAGCGCTCAAATCCGTTTCATTGCAGCAACAGCATGAATCGTCGGGGTCAACAACCTTGCACGAAAGAGCAATGGGCTCAACAACCTCTATGATAGCTTTGGGCATATTTGTTTTCTGCCATGCCTGGGGGTCAATTCCGCCGCTTCTGTAGCTTGATGAAAATACCTTTGCGTTGCCTTCCGAGCCAAAAAGGATAACCTTTTTGTCAAATGTGGACAGACCTTCAATTGTACAGGGCTTGCCGACGCCGGTAAATACGTCGAGCGTTATTCTGAAGAAATACTTCAGGTCAACACTGTAAAAGCCTCTGTTAAAAGGAACAGCCTCAATGTCGGAGTATACCCAGATAATTTCTGCCTTGCGTATTTTTACATTTATTGAGTTGTTGACAAGCTCCTGACCTGCGGGCATAAGATATACGCGCAGATTTGTCAGACAGTCCTTGTCGCGGCACTGGTCATAAATTTTATCTGTATGTATGCATACAGCCTCACGGATTTCCGGGGCTTCGCAGGAGTTTATGGGTCCTGCAACGATTTTGTCATGCATATGACGACCTCCTAAAAAATATTTTTTGAGTTAGCCTCTGTTATATATTATGCATATTTCGCCGCAGTGTGATACAAAATAAAAATTTTCAAAAAAAACAAAACAAACGTTTGCATTTTTAAAATATATGTGATACAATATATACGAACAAACATACGATATAAAACGGCGTGATTTTTTGAAAGGCAAGTGTTTTGCATGGAATTGATAGATAAACTGGAGATTTTGGGAGATGCGGCAAAATATGATGCCGCATGCACATCAAGCGGTGTAAAGCGCGGCGGACTACGTGACGGCGGAATAGGGAATGCAAGCTCATGCGGCATATGTCACAGCTTTGCCGCAGATGGCAGATGTATTTCACTTTTGAAGGTTTTGCTGACAAATTACTGCATTTATGACTGCAAATACTGTATAAACAGATGCTCAAATGATGTCAGGCGTGCAGCGTTTACGCCCGATGAAATTGCAGATTTGACGATTAATTTTTATAAGAGAAATTATATAGAAGGGCTGTTTCTGAGTTCGGCTGTTGTAAAAAATCCCGACTACACAATGGAGCTGTTGTGCCGCGCACTTGAAATTCTTCGATATAAGTATAAGTTCAACGGATATATTCATGCAAAAACCATACCCGGTTCATCGCCGCTGCTTGTGGAGCGGCTCGGAAGGCTTGCCGACAGGCTTAGCGTAAATATTGAGCTTCCCTCGAACGAGTCGCTGAAAACCTTTGCGCCGCAAAAGAGTAAGGACGCAATATTACGCCCTATGGCACAGATAAGAAACTCAATAACGGAAAACAGAAACGATTTGACGCTGTATCGGCATGCGGAAAGGTTTGCGGCAGCGGGGCAGAGCACACAAATGATAATCGGCGCATCGGGCGAAACGGATTATCAGATTTTGTCGCTGACGGCAGGACTGTATAAGAAGTTTGAGTTGAAACGCGTATTTTTCTCGGCATATGTGCCCGTCGGGAGTGACCCGCGTTTGCCTGTTGTTGATAAACCGCCGCTGCTGCGTGAGCACAGGCTTTATCAGGCAGATTGGCTTTTGCGGTATTATGGGTTTGAGGCAGATGAGATTTTAAATGAGAAAAATCAGAATTTTGACCCATTGCTTGACCCAAAATGCAACTGGGCAATGCATAACCTGCACCTGTTTCCCATAGATGTGAACAGCGCGCCGTATGAGATGCTTTTGCGTGTGCCCGGAATAGGCGTAAAAAGCGCGTCAAGGATAAGAAAGGCGAGGAAGGTCAGAAGCCTTGACTTTGAGGTGCTGAAACGTATAGGTGTTGTGCTCAGACGCGCAAGATTTTTCATACTCTGCAACGGCAGATATATGGACAACCTGAAGATAAGCGAAAGCTTTATAATGCAGAATTTGCTTGCGGACGCAGCCGGCAGTACAGGGATAAAGGAGCCATGTGCACATCAGCTTTCAATGTTTGATGAGGCACAGCCGAAAATTGAAGTAAAAAAGGCTGTGAGCGCATTTCTGACAGAGGGCGCCTTGCAAACAGAAAGGCCGGTGGCGGCAAATGTATAATAATAGCGTAATATATGTCTGTGACGGCAGCTTTGAGGGGATATTAAGCGCGGTTCACTGCGCATATTACAGCCATGAAAATCCGGAGAGGATTATGTGCGGCGATGACTGTCAGCAACAGTTGTTTTGCGAAACAAAGGCAATAGAAACCGATTTGGAGAAGGCGCGCCGTGTGCAAAATGCAATATCAGAAAAAATTTCGCCGAACGCTCTTTTTAATGTGTACCGCGTACATTTATCGGACGAGAAAGACAGAGCAACAATGATTTTTAACTACCTGAAAATAGGCTTTAATATCGGCGCAAAGGTCGATATGTATTTGTCGGATAAATGGGTGTCGATGATACATGGGACGGCGCGGCGCGTTTCGCGTGAGGCATGCAGAATGAGAGAATTTGTGCGTTTTGCGGAAATGGAAAACGGCGTGCTGTTTGCGCAGATTGAGCCGGACAATAACGTTCTTGAGATGATATGTTCCCATTTTGCGAACAGACTTTGTTCTCTGCCGTGGGTTATATGCGACAAAAGGCGTTCAATTGCGGCGATTTATGATACAAAGAAGTGGGAGATTGTGCGCTTTGATGAAAAAAACCGCATAGATATGTGTGAGGACGAGGAAAAATATCAGCGCATGTGGAAACGTTTTTATAATATCATCGGAATTGAAAGCCGCAGAAACGACAGGCAGCGCATGCAGTGTATGCCGAAAAAATATTGGAAAAATATGACCGAATTTAAAGGGGCATAGACCGATACAATCTATGCCCTTACGCAAACATTAAGCTCGTTTTAAATGATTAATTGTCGAACCAGTATAAGAACGACTCTTCACCGCCGTTTATGAAAACCTCGATACAATGTGTATCGCGCAAAATTTTAACATCGTTTATATCGCTCAAATCACTTTTCATGACAACATTTCCGCTGTTATCAAGGATTTCAACGCCGTCACTGCAAACACGCACATGCGAATCGCTGTCCGTAAGATACGGTTGAAGCGCTTTGATGGGATAGGATATGAGCTTGCCGTCTTTGACATGAAGTTCGCGCGGCGCGGAGAGTGCACCCATATATTCATCTTCAACGGGCTTGTCGGTAGTGCGTTTGGTCCATGCAAAAACAATCCTTTCGCCGTCTTTGTCGATGAAGCTTTGTGTTGCGTAAAAATGCGGACCGTGCTCGGGTCTGTAAACACGCTCGGGCACAAATTTTTCCCCGTCAAAGCTGCCGATAGCAACGGCCGTTCTGTCCTCGTCCTGACCTTCGATTATGAGTGAATACATAAGTACATATTTTCCGTCAAGCTCAAAAAAGTCGGGACACTCTGCAATCTCAGTAAACTTTCTGTCCTCAAACAGCACGCCCGCATAATCCCAGTTAAACAGGTCTTTTGAGGTATAGCGGAGAATTTTTCCGATACCGTCTTTGCCTGATGCAAGAACCATATGATATGTATCGCCGATTTTGAAAACTTTCGGGTCCCGGAAATCGGCACTGCCGTCCTCCGGAAAATGGTCTATTACGGGATTGTTTTCGTATTTTGTAAAGGTTATGCCGTCATCGGAGTACGCAATGCACTGCGTCTGACGGAAATCTTCGTCGCATGCCGTATAAATCAGATATAAGCGGTCATCTTTCACAACCGCACTGCCTGACCAACAGCCGTATGCGGTGTCATACGGTTTATCGGGATACAGCGCAATCGGCAAATGTGTCCAGTTTATCAAATCATCACTTACGGCATGTCCCCAATGCATAGTTCCCCATTTTACATCATAGGGATTATACTGGAAGAACAGATGATGCTTACCTTTGAAATAAATCAGACCGTTGGGGTCATTTATCCAACCCTTTTCCGCCTCAAAATGATACTTTGATCTTGCCATAAAAAATTTCTCCTTTTTTTTTGATATTTTTAATCTATATACAATTAACCGCTTTCGGATAAAATTAAAGTTTGAGCAGCCTGTAAGCATTTTTATAAAAAATCTTTTCCTTTTCTTCATCGGTCAAATCCAATCCCTTAAAACGCTCAAACTCGAGTTCATAGTCCGACAGGGGATAATCTGTGCCGAAAAGAATTTTATCAGCGCCGTGTTTTCTTACGATATACATAAATTTTTCTTTTTCAAGTGCATGAAGCGTACTTGACGTGTCAAAATACAAATTTTTGCCGACAAGATATTCAATCGACTCGTCCCACATAAAAACGCCGCCCAAATGTGCACCTATTGCTGTCATTTCGGGATATTTGTCCAAAAGCCACGCAAGGCGTTTCGGGCTTGTGCGGTCAAAGTTTTTGTCGCCCATATGAAACAGTATCGGCAAATCAAGCTTTATGATTTCTTCATATATCGGAAGCATTTCGGGCGCATCAAGATAAAAATTCTGAAAATCAGCATGGAGCTTTATGCCGCGCAGACCAAGCTCTTTCACGCGTTTAAGCTCATTTTTGTAATCACTGTATTCGGGGTGAATTGTGCCGAAACCAATAAGCAAATCGCCGTATTCATTCATGAGCGAGCTTATGTAGTTGTTCACATTTTCCACCTGTGCCGCCTTTGTCGCTGTTGAGAGAATTACCATTTTATCAATATTTGATGCACGTGCTTTTTCGAGCAATACGTTAAAATGACCGTTTGCGACAAGCGGCATGTCATAGTATGTTTCAAGGTTAAGCGCAGCCTTTTCCGCAATCTTGTCAGGAAAGGCATGTGCATGAAAATCAACGGTTTTATACCCAAAAATTGACCTTTTATCGTTTTTTGCATTAATTTCAGCTTTTTTATTAATTTCAGCCATTTTTTGTCCTCTTTTCAAAGTGGTGTATAATAAATTTCAGTCAATAAAGTCACAAAGAATGGAATTGCTTAGCGCAAATCCCTCACGCGTAAAACAGATTGCTCCGTTTTTTACTTCTAAAAAACCGCATTTTTTATATTTATAAATCACATTTCCGTATTTTTCCAAAAAATCAATATCAAATCTGCGTCGGAAATTGTCAAACGAAATCCCGTCTGTTAGCCGCATTGCCATTATAATATACTCGGTTATTTTATCGCTTTTGTCAAGTATTTGTTCATCACTCACGGCTCTGCCGCATGAGTTCATCATATCGATATATTTTGCAACATCGCGCACATTTTCATATCGGCAGCGCGTGTCATACGAATGAGCCGCCGCACCTACACCGATATACGGCATACAGCGCCAATATTTCAGATTGTGCAGACAACGTGCGCCGTCAGCGGCAAAATTTGATATCTCATATTGCTCATATCCGTTTGCAAAAAGAAAGTCAGCGGCAAAATCGTACATGGCGCGCTCCGTATCCTCATCGGGCAAACTGCTGCGGTCATTTTTTAGAAGGGTGTAAAACGGCGTATCCGGCTCAATTATCAGCGAATATGCGCTCACATGGGAAGGAGAGAGCGATACGGCACGTTTCAGCGTGGCACAAAGGCTATCCGGCGTCTGATATGGTGTTGCCAGCATAAGGTCAATATTTACATTATCAAAACCCACATTGTGCGCAAGACAAACCGCGTCTGCTGCCTGTTTTGCATTATGAATACGTCCGAGCGCGGCAAGCTCTTTATCATTAAACGACTGAACGCCTATGCTGATGCGGTTTATACCGCATGATTTGTATAGTGCAAGCTTGCTTTTATCAATCGTGCCGGGATTTGTTTCAATGCTGATTTCACAGCCGCGCTCCAAGCTCATACAGCGGTTTATCGTGTCAAAAATGCCGTAAATATATTGCGCGTCAACACAGCTCGGCGTACCTCCGCCGATAAAAACGGAGTCTATCGTTTTGCCGGAGTATGCGGCAAGCTCTTTATTTAATGCGCGAAAATATGCAAAAACCAATTCGTCATTTGCACACACCGACGCAAAATCGCAGTACAGACATTTTTTTAAACAAAAAGGTATGTGAATATATAAGCCGTATTTCACAAAATCACCCTATTAATCAAGCTTTAAAACGGACATAAACGCCTCCTGCGGCACTTCTACGCTGCCGACCTGGCGCATGCGCTTTTTGCCTTCCTTCTGTTTTTCCAGGAGCTTTTTCTTACGTGTGATATCGCCGCCATAGCATTTTGCCAGAACGTCCTTGCGCATTGCCTTTACGGTTTCGCGCGCAATTATTTTTCCGCCTATAGCGGCCTGTATCGGAACCTCGAAGAGCTGACGCGGAATTGCTTCTTTGAGCTTTTCGGCAATCCTTCTGCCGCGCGCATATGATTTATCGCGGTGCACAATGAAGGATAAAGCGTCAACAACCTCGCCGTTGAGCAGCATGTCAAGCTTCACGAGGTCGGATTTTTCATATCCGACAAGTTCATAGTCAAACGACGCATATCCGCGTGTGCGTGATTTTAAAGCGTCAAAAAAGTCATATATAATTTCGTTCAGCGGCAGACGGTAATTCAGCGATACACGGTCTGCGTCAATATATTTCATATCGATATACGTTCCGCGCCTGTCCTGACAAAGCTCCATTATGCTGCCGACATATTCCTTCGGTACCATGATATCTGCCGACACAATCGGCTCCTCCATGTAATCAATTTCACCTGCCGGAGGCAGATTTGTCGGGTTGTCAATGCTCAAAATTTCGCCGTTCGTTTTTATAACCTTATACACAACGCTCGGCGCAGTCGTGACGAGGTCGAGATTATACTCGCGCTCAAGCCTTTCCTGGATAATTTCCATATGGAGAAGTCCGAGAAAACCGCATCTGAAACCAAAGCCGAGGGCAATAGATGTTTCAGGCTCAAAAATAAGCGAAGCGTCGTTCAGCTGCAGCTTCAGCAGCGCATCGTTCAAATCGTTATATTTTGCTCCGTCGGCAGGATATATACCGCAGAAAACCATCGGCTGAACCTCGCGATAGCCCGTGAGAGGCTCTTTTGCGGGATTGTCCGTCGTTGTCACGGTATCACCGACACGCGCGTCCTTCATTGACTTTATGCTTGCGGCAATATAGCCGACTTCTCCGGCAGAAAGCTCTTTTGCACTTTCCATGCCGACCGATTTCAGATATCCGACCTCAACAACCTCGTATTTTGCCCCTGTAGCCATCATTTTGATTGTCTGACCGGGTTTTATGCTGCCTTCTTTTATACGGACATAAATTATAACTCCGCGGTAGCTGTCATAATATGAGTCGAAAATAAGCGCGCGCAGCGGCGCGGACACATCTCCCGACGGGGGAGGTATGCGTTTTACTATTGCCTCAAGAACATCGCCGATATTAATGTTGTTTTTTGCCGATACAAGCGGCGCGTCCGATGCCTCAATACCGATTACGTCCTCAATTTCCTCCTTCACAACATCGGGACGTGCGGAGGGAAGGTCAATTTTGTTTATAACGGGCACAATTTCCAAATCGTGCTCAAGTGCAAGGTATGTGTTTGCAAGTGTCTGTGCCTCAATGCCCTGTGATGCATCAACAACAAGTATCGCGCCTTCACATGCGGCAAGGCTTCGCGAAACCTCATAGTTAAAGTCGACATGGCCGGGGGTGTCTATCAGGTTTAATATATAGTCATTCCCATCGTTTGCATGGTATTTTAGCCTTACGGCACGGGCTTTTATGGTAATTCCGCGCTCGCGTTCAAGCTCCATATTATCAAGAAGCTGTTCCTCCATGTCGCGCTTTTCAACCTCGCCCGTATTTTCGAGCAGACGGTCGGCAAGAGTTGACTTACCGTGGTCTATGTGCGCTATTATTGAAAAATTACGAATAAATTCCTGCATGGGTTATCTCCTGTAAAAATTATTAAAGATGAATATGTCGGTCTGCGTATCAGAGTATGTTCACACTCATGATTTCCGCCTCTGCGGCAACCCATTTTGTGGCAATATATTCAAGCGAACCAACCTCGATACGCTTGCCGTCGTTTGTATAAAGGGCAGTCGGAGTTTGCTTTCCTTTTGCCTTTACCGTGACATATACATCATAGCGGTCCTCAGCTGAGGTTTTTACTATAGAGCCGTCATACAGCTCGGCATAGTCATCATTCGGACGCTTTTGCGCGTCTGTTATTGTGCCCATATATGCTGCATCGGAGAGATTTGAATATACCTCGCCCTTTTTCAGCACAGCGTCTGCACTGCCTTCGCGGATACGCTGTATTTTCATAACATATTCAACCTCAACGGGGGAGGTTGAATTACTGCCCAAAAGCCCCGAAAAACGTACAAATGCCGCCGCAATACAGATTATTACGGCAAGTATGATAAGAACATCTATAATACTTATTTTTGAAAAAAGCTTCCCGTTTTTATCTATCATTGAACTATCTCCTCTCCGTTTTCATCATAAAGACTCATATCTAAAACTGCGCCGTTTATTGAATAGCCGCGCCCTTCCAAAGAGAGCTTGCTGCCAACCTTAACCGCAGTATTGCCAACGCTGATATCTTTGTCGGTTTCCGTTGCGGACGCTGTCACTGTCGCGTATACATCAAATTTTTCGGGCACCTCGGAAAGCTTGTATTTTCCGGTCGTGTGGTCGAGGACGAGCTTTTGCGCCGGCGCAAATTTTACATCTTGTATGGTTGCGTCCGAGCGGCCGGATAAGGTTACCGTATCGCCTGCTTTAACAAGGTTCAAAATGTCAAGCGTTGTTGTCTGAACTTCAACAACGAAGGTCAGCTGCTTTTGCTCACCCTTTTTTTTGGCGGGCGATATGACAAGCACATACGCCGCCGCGGCAATAATTGCCGCAATCACCAAAATAATAATACAGTCAAATATTTTAAACTTTTTCTTTGCTTTTTCGCCGTTCATTTATTTTTTACCTCCGTTGTTTAAAATTTGCATATAAAACGCTTCTATGTTACGGCTCATAACCTCAGCTTTAAACTTTTTATCAAAAATTTCCAAAGCGTTTTTTTTCATATCCGACATGAGTTTGTCATCATTTAAAAGCCGTATAAGCGCCTCGGCGATTGCCTCTGCATTGCGCTGCGGAACAATCAGCCCGTTTTTTTCGTTAGAAATTACGCCCGGGTTTCCGCCGAAATCACTCACGACCGCAGGTACTCCTAGACTCATTCCTTCAAGCAGTGAAAGACTTGTTGCCTCGGTTCCGAACGATGCGTTAACCTGTATGTCGCTTATGTTCATGAGCGGCTCGACATTATCTACAAATCCCGCAAATATTACCGTACCGTCAAGCCCCAGCTCTGACGAAAGCTGTTTCAGACGGCCTTCCGCCTCACCTGTTCCGGCGATAATAAACTTTGCTTTTATGCCTTTATCTGCAACAATCTTTGCAGCACGTATAAAATATTCATGCCCTTTAACGGGATTGAGCCTTGCCACAATCGAAATAACCTTTTCGCCGTCGGATATGCCGAAACTGCGGCGTGACTGCAATTTCTGTTCATCGCTCATTGCGGTAAGCGGTGAAACTCCGTTTAATATGACCTTGATTTTTTTCTCGCTCACACCCGTATCGAGCAGGTTTTGCTTTGCTGCCTCCGCAACGGCAATAATTCCGTCGGCATAGTGATTGTTGATAAAGCCGTTTATCTTTTTGCCGATACCTTTTGAAATGCGCGCGGAAGGGGGAAACACGCTGTGACGCGTGTATATAATCTTTGCGCGTGACCTTTTTGCGGCAATACGTGCCGACATGCTTGCATGAGAATGAACAATGTCGGGCTTTTCCTGTCTGAATATTTTTGTGAGCTGCGATATCGCGCCGAAATCAAGCGATTTATCGCTCATGGCGTTAATCTCAATTGTGCGGATACCAAGCTTGTCAAGATGGGGCTTTAAAAGGCTTTTTGACGGAAGAATGACAGTTATGTCAAACTTGCTTTTGTCTGCATGTGCACAATACGTCAAAAGGCATTTTCCGGCGCCGCCTATGTTGGTGTCGCTGATTACATTTATTACTTTAATCATTGCGCACCTCCTTTTTATGATATGAAAGTGCGTGCATACATGAACCGAAGGCAATAAACATCCAGAACATCATAAACACACGGTAGTTATAAAATACATAGTCAAATGCACCCTGTATCAAAAATCCCGCAGCGCCCGAGGCAAATGCAATGCACATAACCCTGTCGGCAGATTTCTTTTCAAGACTGTGTGCCGTCTGAGCCATTCGTCTGAAAAATACGAACATGACCGAAATCAGCGCGATAAGCCCCGCAATTCCCGTTTCAACAAGCTGCTGAAGATATACATTGTGCGAATGGGGCGCATCTATGCCGAGATATGAATAGCGCGGATATATGAGGTTGTAAGCCTGACTGCCGGGTCCTATTCCCACAAGCCAGAAGTCCTTAAGCATGGAAATTGTGCCGAGCCATATAAGCAGTCTGTATGATGACGATGTATCGCCGAGATTTCCTATCGAAAGGAAACGGTTAAGTACACTTGAGGGCAGAACCGAGGGCATGATAAACAGCGCCAAAATACCGAGCGACCACCAGCGGCCGTTCACAAATGTAATAAATATTGCCGCTGCCGCAAGAATACCTATCCAGCATCCGCGCGACATTGTCAGTATAAGACAGAGCATCATAACAGCGCTCATAGCCGCATATGCCGCTTTTGTCCAAAACTTTTTGCTGCTCCACATGAAGGCAATTCCGACGGGAATTGTCAAAAGCAGATATTCACCGAGTACGTTCGGATTTTCAAGCGTTGAAAATGCACGCATTTTAATGTCGGTGAACATTTCCTCATCTACCCATACCTGTTTGTCCATATCAAGTCCGAACACATACTGTATAATTCCGTATGCCGAAACAAACAGAGCCGAAATCACAAAAACGGTAAGCAGGCTGTATAACTGCTGTTTTGTTTTGATTGTGTTTACAATTGTGAAATAGAAACTCATAAGCGCAAAATACAGAACGCATATGCTGAGACTGTTTGAGCGTGCAACGGACGTAAGCGAGCATATCAGTATAATCACCATAAGAACCATCATCGCAAAGCCTATGCCGTCAAGTTTCCATTCTTTATCGCCTCGTGCGCATTTTCGCAGAAACAGAGCAAAGAAGCACAAAAGCGCCAATCCCGCACATGCCATTGTCGGTATAAACGGAATTGCAAAAACAGTAATTCCGATGCCAAGCTCCACATTAAGCAAAACGACAAGCGCTCCGATAATTCCGGCTGCCGCGAGAGGGGATACGTATGCTGCCGCCGCACCGACAATTATACCGAAAACTGACGCGGTAATAAGACGGTATTTTGCATGGAGCTGTTCTTCGTCATAGTAGTTAAATTCCGGCTCAACCGATAAAAACAGTCTAAAAAGAACCTTTACAATACTGTACCCGAGCGCGCGCAAAACAGAAAAGTCAAATATGCACATAATTGCTCCGAGCGCCAATGCTGCCAAAAACAGCGGATTTGCAAAATCACGCAGCGCACACATGTAAACACCGGCGGCGCACAGCAAAAATACACCGACAAAACGCGTGTTTACTGCAATCATATTATTTACAAAGCAATATATACCTTTGTATAATACGGTGCTTTTGAAGCGCGTAAAAATATTTTTGCACCAATCATTTGCAAACAGAGCAAGAAACGCAAACGGCAGGTAAAACAGCTTATAAAACAAACCCTTTTTTACATCTGTATCTCCGCCGCAAAATGCACTCACAATAAAGCTTGACGTCCATGCATTTGATATGGCATTGTATATTTTTTTCAGTATTTTTGATGAAACCGAATTTTTGTACCATACGGCAATAATGTTTAGCCGTGAATTCAAATAATCGAGAAAAATGTTATTTCCCAAGCTTGTCCACCTCTTTCTTTTCTCTCTTTTTAAGAAATGTATCCGAAAGCATGGCAATTTCGCTTACCTTCAGAACCGAACACATGATAAAATACACAACCGCGCCAGACAGTGCGGAAACTGCCGGCAGCAATATGCGCCAGCCAAAGCTGTCGTTTGAGTATGGCAGCAGTCCTCTGTAAACCAAAAGCACAACCGCCGACATAACAAGTACGCTTAAAATTATTTTCACGATGTCTGAGATATCCTGTTTTGAAAATATGCCGTGAATACGTTTATTCATCAATATAAAGTTGAGTATTGCGTTGAGCGTTGATGCAAGTGCACTTGCAAGCGCAAGTCCGCCTATGCCGAAGAAATGTGACAGCACATAGCTCAGTATAATGTTTGCCCCAATGCTTATCAGTGCCGTTATCATGGGAGTTTTTGAGTCCTGCATGGCGAAAAACGATTTGTTCAGCACCTCGGCATATGAAAAACCAATCATTCCCATAGAGTAAAAAGTCAGTGCGGTTGACGTAAGGCTGACAGATGACGCGTCAAACTCGCCGTACTGATAAATAAGCTTTACCGCAGGCTCGGCAAGAATTATAAGCCCTACCATAATCGGCAGCATGACAAAACTTACGGATTTTAGCGCACCGTGCATAAGGGCGCGGCGTTCTTTGTCATCATCTGCGGCATTTGCTCTTGCAAGCGACGGGAAAACAAGATTTGTCACAACAAACGAAAACACGCCGACAAGTATTATATACAGCCTGTTTGCATATTCAAGTCCCGACATTGCGCCGTCACCGAGGCTTGAGGAAAAATGCATGTTAACAAGGGAGCCTATCGGCTGTACCCATGTGCTTATAAGAAGGGGGAGGGCAAGCAGCGCTGTTTTTTTCAGCCCTTCGTCCCTAAAGTTGAAATCAAGCGTATATTTATATTTGAACTTAATCAGCGACGGAATTTGAACCGCAGCCTGAAGTCCCCAGCCGATAAGCATTGCAACGGCAAGCCCCGTAACGCCGAAACGGTTTTTAAAAATCAGCAGATATAAAATCATCATGCCGTTTGAAACAAGACTGATGATGGCAGGAATGTTAAATTCGCCGAAAGACTGCAATATGCCGACAAACGAAAACGCAAGCCCCGTAAATATAATCATGGGGAATAAAATGTTTGACAGACTTACGGCAAGCTGTTTCGTTTCGGCAGAAAGCCCGGGCGTAATTGTGTCGATAAGCGCCGGAGCGAATGCAATACCTGCAATACACATTACGCTTGTCAGCAAAAGCACAACATTTATAAATTTGTTTGCAAATTCAATTGCACGTTCTCTTGTGGATTTTTCGAGATATTCGTTAAAAACGGGTATAAATGCCGCCGAAATAACGCCGCCGATAACCACATCAAAAAACAGGAGCGGAATTTTTGTGGCGGCAAAATATGCGTCAGCGCTGCTTCCCGTTCCGAAATATGCCCCGATAAACGAATCGCGGAGCATGCCGCATAGTTTTGCGGCAAAAGTTGCTATAATCATAAAACCTGCTGTTTTAAGTAATTTTTTTGTGTTTTCCAATTTATGAACACACCTTTTTTCATATTGTCGGATAAAATATATGATGCCCGAAAAATGCATACAAATATTACTATATATTATATAAAAATACCGCGCCTTTGTCAATAAAATATGCAGATAAAGTGTGCCGGCATACGGATAAAAAACAACAGAAAAAACGGCAAATAAAAAACACAGACGAAAAAAGATATGCATAACCGTCTGTGTTAAAAATTTTTAAAGCTTTGCCGTCAGCATTTCAGGAATTTTTTAAGCGGCAGCCATACCAAATATGAAATCACACAGCCGAGTATTGCCGCTATGAGCTGAAAATGGGTAAATGTCCATGAAAGCGCGGTTATAAGCGCAGGTTTTCCTGCAATAACATCGGCAAATGCAGGCGCAACAAGAAAGCTGACACAACCCCACATAACGAGCCATTTTACAACCGAACCTGTGAGCATGCCCCATAAAATGCCGAGTTTGCCGCGGTTCATGAAAACATACACGCTGATTACAAGAACAGCGTTTCCGAGCATAATGACGGGGAACAGGCTGAATTTTGTAAGAGCCATAATCGGCGCACCTGTTATAAGGTATGAGGTAATCGGTGAAATTACGGCAAGAAGTATGCCGCTCCACAAACCGACGCCAAGTGTGGCAATTATAAGGACTGCGTTTACAACGGGGCCCGATATCCATACGGAAAAGTTTTTGAAACACTGGATAACGAGTATAATTGCCAGAAGGACGGCTGTACGCGCAATTTTTTGTACATATGTGTTTTTTGTCATAATATTACCCCCAAAAAAGATTTTTTAGAAATATTTCTATTCTCTGACAAGCGCCAGCGCTTGTGCAAGGCTTTTCACAAAAATAAGATTAAGGCTTGTGTTTATGCCTTTGAGCGATTTTTTGTTGCTGTACGGCAGCATGCACTGCTTAAAGCCGAGCTTTTCCGCCTCAGCAATGCGCTGAGATATGCGGTTTACGGCGCGGATTTCTCCCGTGAGTCCGACTTCGCCTATAAACACGGTATCTTTCGGCAGAACAAAGGAACGAAAGCTTGAAGCAAGAGCAAGCGCAACTCCCAAATCCGCCGCAGGTTCATCGATTTTCAGTCCGCCCACAATGTTCACATATGCGTCCTGATTGGACAAATTCATACCGACACGCTTTTCAAGCACGGCTATGAGCATTGCAATGCGGTTATAATCAACGCCGTTGGCAGTACGGCGCGGCATACCGAAAGACGTTGTGGACACGAGAGCCTGTACCTCTGCAAGCAGCGGACGGCTTCCCTCAAGCGCGCATATGACGCCTGTGCCGGCAACATCGCCCGGGCGTCCTTCGAGAAAGGTCACGGAAGGGTTTTCGACTTCACGCAATCCTGTGTCAAACATCTCAAAAACGCCTATTTCGTTTGTTGAGCCGAAACGGTTTTTCACGCCGCGCAGTATGCGGTAGTTCAGATGACGTTCACCCTCAAAATACAGCACACAGTCAACCATGTGTTCAAGTACCTTCGGACCGGCAATGCCGCCCTCTTTTGTTACATGTCCGACAACGAAAACCGAAACGGCGTTTTCCTTTGCCTTTCGCATAAGCGTCATTGTGACGTCGCGAACTTGTGACACGCTTCCGGGTGACGAGGTGACAGAAGGGGAGTACATCGTCTGTATCGAGTCAACGATAACTATGTCGGGCATAAGCTCGTCCATTATGTTAACAATCTGCTCTATGTTTACCTGAGAGATAATATAGAGATTTTCGTTTGTAACCCCAAGACGGTCCGAACGCATTTTAAGCTGACGCTCAGATTCCTCGCCCGAAACGTATAATATTTTGCCGTCTGTCTTAACCGTACGGCACATCTGCAAAAGCAACGTAGACTTTCCGATGCCGGGGTCGCCGCCGACAAGCACAAGCGAACCGGCAACAATTCCGCCGCCGAGTACGCGGTCAAACTCGACTATGCCGCTGGAAAACCGCAAATCGCTGTCAGCGGAAATTTCCGAGAGCTTTGTCGGGGAAACGGCAGAAACAGAGGAGGCGAGTTTGTTTGTTTTTGATGATTGCTTTGTAACGGAGGCGGACTCCAAAATGCTGTTCCATGCACCGCATGCGGGGCATTTCCCATACCATTTCGAAGTTTCGTTTCCGCATTCGCTGCAAAAGAAAGAAGATGCATTTTTCATATCGGAAAACTCCTGAAGTTATATTTTTAGCCAATAAAGCGTGTCCGTATATACGGCCGACGGATTTTATCCGTACAAAGGAGCTGCAGCAAAACCATTTCGCCGCAGCTCCTTGCAGTTTTTACAGATTATTCAAACAGTACTGATGATACGCCCGTGTCAACAGCCTCGGGAGTACCGCTGCCTTTCCACATGTAAAGGTCGCCGGTATCCGCGTCGGAGTTAAAGTTTTTAAAATATATTGCATTCTTGTCGCTTCTCGTATAGAAGGAAGAATATACACCCGAATCAATTGCGGTTGCCTGTGACGAACCTGTGGTCTGTACCGTGTAAAGGGTGCCTGTGTAGCTTTCCTGGTCAATATCGCCCAGATATGTGACGGTTTTTCCGTTTGTCGAAAGCTTGTAGGTTGATGAGTATATACCCTCGGCAATCTGTTTTGTGCTGCCGTCTTTGTATGCGTTAAGAGTACCTGTACCTGCGCTTGAATTGATGTTTGTAATGTATATTACAACACTGCCGTCCTTTGTTGCGTTAAATGCACCTACGCCCTCGGCGATAACCTCGTCCTTCACGCCGAACAGTGACTCTTTTCTGACGTGCAGAACACCTGCCGAAGAAGCCTGGTCATAGTTGCACAGATAGTAAATCGTTTTGAAATCATACGATGCGCTTGCGTGCTGCGGTGTGAGCATGCCGCTTGCAACCGTAATAGCATCTTTGCCCTTTTTCTTGAGGAGCATATCAGGTGATGCTGACGATGCATCTGCACCGTCAGGCAGTTTTGCAAGCAGATAATTCTGGTTTTCAACATCTACGGCGAAGAAGCCCATTATATCGTCAAGTACGGTTTCGGCCTCTTTGTTACCGTTTTTGAAATCAAAGTTGTAAACCTGATCGGCGCCGATGGTAACATAACCGACTTTGTCCGAGAAAGACGAAGCCATTACGTAGTTTTCGGAAACGCCGTTTGAAATAAGTTCGGGTGTTTTTGACGGAGCGGATTTATACAAATCGCATGTATAGGTTTCCTTATCCATATTTTTAAGGTAGAGAACCTCGCCGCCGTTCGATACTTTTACGCCGGAAATAACAGCGTCATCAACCTTTACGGGAGCGCCGCCTGTTTTTGCAACATAATATTCGCCCGTGCTGTCCTCTGAGTTAACATTTTCAAGATATGCCATTGACTTACCGTTTTCGCTTACCATGAATGTCTGATAAAGCGTCGAGTTTGCAAGCTGCTGCGGCTGCAAACCCTCGGTGCAGTAATAAAGCTGACCTATGGCAGTATTTATATCAACGTTGCTCATATACATAACAGTTTTGCCATTTTCGGAAATTACAAAGCCCTGCAAAGCATTGTCTGCAATTTTTACCTTATCTTTGCCGTTATAGCATGCATACAGTGTGCCGGAGAAGGTTGACGGGTCAAAGTTTTCAAGGAAGTATACAACCTTGCCGTCCTTTGACTGCTTAACCGTGTAGCTGTAACTCGAAAAGCCCGATTCCGTGTCGCTTACAAGCTTATCCGAAATTTTAACGGGTGAGCCCGATACGGGCTTTTGATAAAGACAAAAATCTTTCACATATGAAAGCGCAAATTTTGAGCGGTCAACCGGCGTTACGTATTTCGGCGCAAAAATACCCGTGAAAGCTACCCAAAGACCTATGCATATTATAATGAGGGCAATAAGACCCGAAAAAGCCATAATCTTTGACTTTTTTTTCGGAGCAGGGCCCTCAGCGGCCGGAACGGCAGCGCCGTTTTCCTCGGAAATAATCTCGTGCGCCTCTCCCGAGCAGCAGCACGGACAATTCTCTTCGCCGATATTTTCCTCCTCAGGTTTCTCCTCGGACGCTGTTTCAGCACATTCGCCCGCACAGGGACATACAGCCTCTTCGGAAGTCTCTTTTTCTGCGGTGTTCATTTCAAGCTCAGCATCTTCGTTAAGCGGCATACCGCAGTTTGAACATACGCTCTCTTCAGGCGCATTTTCATGAGAACAATTTTTACAAATCATATTTTACATCCTCTCGTTAAAAATAATTTACTAAATATAATCAATAATAATTTTATACCAAAAATTCATAAAGTGCAATATATTGCGCAAAATTAATTATAAATTTTTTGTTAACAGAGCATAAAAAGCGGATAAAATACCGAAAAACAAATTCATATCTTGAAAAAAATACAAAAATAGGATATCATTTGTATATACAAAAAACGGAGGAGAAAAACAAAATGAAACTTATAGCAGCCACAAATAACCCGGGAAAAGTTAAAGAAATAAGGCAGATACTCGGCGGCTTCGGCGCAGAAATAATCAGCCTGAGAGAGGCAGGGATTGAGCTTGAAGCGGAGGAAAACGGAGCGACATTTGAAGAAAATGCGCTCATAAAGGCGCGTGCTGCGGCAGAAATTACGCACCGTCCCGTGATTGCGGACGATTCGGGGCTTTGTGTGGACGCACTCGGCGGTGCACCCGGGATATACTCGGCGAGATACGCCGGTGAGGGTGCAGATGATGAGACTCGCATAAATAAGCTTCTGGCAGAGCTTTCGGGTGTTGAAAAAGAGAAACGCACGGCACATTTTGTGAGCGCGGCGGCGCTTGTGCTGCCCGATGGGAGAGAGTTTACGGCGCGCGGAACCGCGGACGGCTATATTGCCGAAAGTCCGTGCGGAAACGGAGGCTTCGGCTATGACCCCGTATTTGTATGTGCACATACGAACAAAACATATGCACTTATGAGCGCTGAGGAAAAAAATGCGGTCAGCCACCGTTTCAAAGCGCTTGAAGCAATGAGGGATATAATTAATAAGGAAAAAATTGATTTCAAAAATATGCAGACGCAATAGGCGATGCAGTCATAAAAACAGCATACAGCGAAATAGAATAGTAAAAAGCATATAAAAGCATATATGGGAGAGTGTGTCATGAAAAAATTGCTTTGCATTGCATTTACTGTTCTTTTTTTGTTGTCCGAAACGGCATTTGTACCGATAACCGCTGCGGCAAACTCTGCGTCGTCATACTGCGTTATTGATGCAATGACGGGCAGAGTTCTGTATGAAAAAAATGCGCGTGAAAAGCGCGGTATGGCAAGCACGACAAAAATAATGACGGCAATCGTGGCACTTGAAAGGGCAAATCCGTCGGATATGGCGTCAGTCAGCTATAATGCCTCGCGCACAGAAGGCTCATCGCTGTACCTGAAACCGAGCGAAAAAATGAGTATAACGGACTTGGTTTACGGGCTTATGCTGAACTCGGGCAATGATGCCGCCGTGGTTCTGGCAGAACACATAGGCGGCAGCGTGGAGGGATTTGCGGCAATGATGAACGAAACTGCAAAAAAAATATGCGCAAATTCCACAAACTTTACAAATCCGAACGGGTTGTATGATGAAAACCACTATACGACCGCATATGACCTTGCACTCATTGCGCGTTATGCGATGAAAAACGAAACATTTGCACAGATAGTCTCCACAAAAAAGTATACGGCGCATGCAGTAAGCGCATCGGGCGAAAGAAACATTTATCTCTCAAACCATAACAAACTGCTGTCTATGCTTGAAGGTTGTGACGGAGTAAAGACCGGATTTACAAAAAAAACGGGCAGATGTCTTGTTTCGTCGGCAACACGGAAAGGTCAGCGGATAATATGCGTCACGCTGAATGCTCCCGATGACTGGAATGACCACACAAGTCTTATAAATACTGCTTTTTCGGAATATAAAATGCGCAGACTGATTTCGGCAGGACAATATATAAGAACGGTTCCGGTACAGGGAGGCATTGCGGACAGCGTGGGAGTTGTTGCGGCAGAGGATATTTATGTGCCGGCAAAAGAAAACGAAACGCTTGATTTTGAGCTGGTATATGACATAGCGCAGCAGATAGACGCACCGATATCACAGGGGCAAGACGCAGGAAAGGTTGAAGTCGTATACAACGGAGAAAGTGTTACACAGGCAAAGCTGATAACGGTAGCCAATGTTGAAATATCGGACAAGAAAAATGTAACAAACTTGTTGTTTGAATTTTGTGCAAAATTTTTAAAATTGGCAATTTT